>JBGPVQ010000375.1:0-3256 GCA_041491785.1 Gemmatimonadota bacterium
CTCCCGGGCGCGAAGCGTGGCATCGAATTGCGCGGCCACCGACGCTGCCATTGGCGGCGGCGCCTGCACGGGAGGCGCCGTCGAGGCCTCCTCGGGCGCGGGCGACAGCACCGCGGGGGAGCTGGTCCGAAACAGATAGCCGCCCTGCACTCCGGTTGAAGAGAGGGTCGCAGCGGTGGAGGCCAGCACCACGAGGTACTGGGCCCCCTGCGCACCTGCCGCGGGCAACCGGAGGCAGCCGCCGGTTGCCGCGGGGCTCACCACCACGTGCTGGCCGGGATCCAGCTGCAGCACGGTCTGGCTGGCGCAGGCGGCGCTGGGCGTGGGGAGACCCGGATTGGGATTCGGATTTGGTCCCGTTGAGCCACCGCCGCATGCGGCGGCGAGGAGCGCCAGGGGGCTAAGAGCGAGCACCGGCTTCCTGCGGATCAATGGGAATCGACTCTGCATCGGAAGGTGCCGGTCCATGACCTGCAAGTTAAGGTGTGACAACGAGTTTTGACAATCACCCGAGAGGCCGATAGCTTCTCCACCGCCGCAGCGCTCCGGGGGAATCTTCGGGTGGGAGACGCGCGGCGCGGCCTTGAGCCGCACCAGTCACTCCGACCGCGCCGGTCTCCGTCGGTGGCCCGCTGGCCGCACCGGATCGACCGCGCTTCAGGCTCCGGTCATGGCGTTCGTCCACCTCCACACGCACAGCGAGTATTCCCTGCTCGACGGGGCCAACCGGATCCCCGATCTGGTGGCGCACGTCCAGAAGCTCGGCATGGACAGCCTCGCCGTGACCGACCACGGCAACCTGCACGCCGCTTGGAGCTTCTACTCCGAGGCGAAAGCAAAGCAGCTCCGGCCGATTCTGGGCTTCGAGGCGTATCTCGCCTACGGCCACCGCCGCTCCCCCCAGAAGCCCGCCAACGCTCCCGCCCACTACAGCCACCTGGTGCTCCTCGCCAAGAACCGGGTCGGCTATCACAATCTGATCCGGCTTTCCTCGATCGGATTCGTCGAAGGATTCTATCGCCGGCCGCGGATCGACAAGGAGGTGCTGGCCCGGCACGCGGAGGGCATCATCTGCCTGGCGGCGTGCCTCTCCGGGGAAGTGGCCCATGCCCTCCGTCTCGGCCGGTACGACGAGGCCAAAGCGTCGGCGGAGTGGTTCGCCCGGCTCTTCGGCAAGGACGGATTCTGGCTGGAGATTCAGGAGCACGGCATTCCCGACGAGCGGGTGGTCACCGAAGGGATGCTCCGCCTCGGGCGCGAGCTGGGTCTGGGGGTCGTGGCCACCAACGACGCACACTATCTCCGCCGAGAAGATGCCGAAGCGCACGATGTTCTGCTGGCCATCGGCACCGGGGCCGAACTGGATGATCCCAAGCGGTTCCGA
The DNA here is from genome assembly GCA_041491785.1 of Gemmatimonadota bacterium. Classification (GTDB taxonomy): domain Bacteria; phylum Gemmatimonadota; class Gemmatimonadetes; order Gemmatimonadales; family GWC2-71-9; genus JABFSM01. The sequence continues at coordinate 1,385 of JBGPVQ010000375.1, forward strand.
TTCACCGGGCAGGAGTCGTACGTCAAGAGCGAGAAGGAAATGCGCGCGCTCTTTCCGGAGCACCCCGAGGCGATCGAGAACACCGCCCGGGTGGCCGCCGCCTGCGAGTTCGATTTCGAGAAGCGCTACTTCGTTCCCAGTTTCCCGCTGCCGCCGGGATACGCCGACGAGAACGGGCTGCTCCGGGAGCTCGCGGAGGCGGGGGCCCGGGCGCGCTACGGCGAGCCGCTGCCCACCCCGGTGCGGGAGCGGCTGGACTACGAGCTCTCGGTGATCACCACCGCGGGCTACGCGGGCTACTTCCTGATCGTGCAGGACTTCATCGCCGCGGCGCGTGACCGGGGCATTCCGGTCGGCCCCGGCCGCGGATCCGCCGCGGGCTCCCTGGTGGCCTACTCGCTCCGCATCACCGATGTGGACCCGCTCCGATTCGATCTTCTCTTCGAGCGATTTCTCAACCCGGAGCGGGTGTCGATGCCGGATATCGACGTGGATTTCTGCTTCGAGCGGCGGGGCGAAGTGATCGAATATGTGCGGGAGCGCTACGGGCGGGAGAGCGTCGGCCAGATCATCACCTTCGGGACGATGAAGGCGCGGGCGGCCATCAAGGACGTGGCGCGGGTGCTCAAGATTCCGCCGGGAGAGGCCGACCGGATTACCAAGCTCATCCCCTCGGGGCCGGGCTACAGCCTCACCATCCCCGAGGCGGTCCGGAAGGTGGACGAGCTGCGTGACTTGGTGATGACCGCGCCGGTGTACGGGCGGATGATCGATCTCTCCGCCCGGATCGAGGGCATTTCCCGGCACGCCTCGGTGCATGCAGCGGGCGTCGTCATCGCGCCCGGGCCCCTGCAGGACTATGTCCCGGTCTGCACCGCGCCGACCAAGGGAGCGGGTCAGAGCGCCGACGGCGAGAACGCGATCATCACCCAGTACGAAATGGGCGCGCTCGAGCAGGTCGGCATGCTCAAGATGGACCTGCTCGGGTTGAAGACCCTGACGGTCATCCATGACGCAGTGGAGATGATCGCGCAGCGGACCGGGACCCGGATCGACGTGAGCCTGTTGCCATTCGACGATCCCGAGGTGTACGCCCTGCTCCGGCAGGGCCGGACGGCCGGGGTTTTCCAGTTCGAATCGGCGCTCGCGACCGAGACGCTGCGGGCCATGAAGTGCGATCGGTTCGATGATCTGGTGGCCTCCAACGCGCTGCTGCGCCCGGGACCGCTCGACGCCGGCATGCATCTCGTGTTCATCCGCCGGCGGCTGGGCCAGGAGGCGGTGTCCTATCCGCACCCCCTGCTGCAGGAAATCCTCGAGCCCACCTACGGCGTCATCACCTATCAGGAGCAGGTGATGCGGATCGCGAACGTCTTCGCCGGCTTCACCCTGGCGGAAGCCGACGTGCTCCGGAAAGCGGTGGGCAAGAAGGACTCCGAGCTCATCCGGAAGGAGCTGGGGCGATTTCTCGAGCGCGCCGTGGCGCAGGGCCACCCGAAGAAGCTGGCCGAGGAGCTGGCGGGCCAGATCGAGACCTTCGGCCGTTACGGATTCAACAAGTCGCACTCGGTGGCGTACTCGGTCCTTGGCTACCAGACCGCCTGGCTCAAGGTCCACCACGCCGCCGAATTCATGGCGGCCCTGCTGTCGTCCGAGATTGGAAGCACCGACAAGGTGGTCCAGTACATCAATGAAGCCCGGGAGCTGGATCTCGAAGTGCTGGCGCCGGACGTGAACGAGTCGGGGTTCAAGTTCACCGTGGTGGGCGATCGACGGATCCGCTTCGGGCTCGGGGCCATCCGGAACGTCGGCCGGGGCGCGATCGACTCGATCATCGCGGGCCGGGAGGAGCGGCGGTTCAGCGACCTCGCC
>JBGPVQ010000376.1:0-3243 GCA_041491785.1 Gemmatimonadota bacterium
AATCGATCGCCCGCTTCGCCGTAGCCGACTCGGCCTCCATCCGGGTCTTCGCCTGATCCGGGGTTTCCGCGCTCGGCTGACACCCCGCCACCAGTGCCAGCGCCGCCGGCACCGCGAACCATCTTGCGACTCGCATCCGAAACCTCCTCTGATTGTTGAAGTACCTGCGTCACACCGCGATCGGTAACTGCCTCACTCGCTTGCCTGTCGCCGCGAACACCGCGTTGGCCACGGCGGGCGCGATCGGGGGGGTGCCCGGCTCCCCCACACCGCCGGGCGCCAGGGAGCTTGGAACGATGTGCACCTCGATGGCGGGAGCCTCCCGCATCGTGAGAAGCCGATAGTCGTGGAAATTGCTTTGCTTTACCCGGCCCTTTTCGAGGGTCACCCGACCCATGAGCGCGGCAGTGAGGCCGAAGACGATCCCGCCTTCCATCTGCGCGGCAACCGTGTCGGGATTGACGACCCGTCCGCAATCAACGGCGCAGACTACCCGGTGCACCCGGAGCGCGGACCCGTCAATCGAGATCTCCGCGACCTGCGCGACAAAGCTGCCGAATGAATCGTGCACCGCCATCCCCCGGAACCGCCCGGCTGGCGCCGGCGTTCCCCATCCGGCGCGCTCCGCCGCGAGGTTCAGCACCCCGAGATGGCGAGGGGAGCCGCCCAGCAGGCCGCGCCGGAATTCCAGCGAGTCCTTCCCCGCCAGTTCGGCCAGCTCGTCGACGAAGCATTCCATGGCGAAGGCGGTATGAGAGTGGCCGACTGAGCGCCAGAATCCTACCGGTACGCCGAGGTCCGCCTGAATGTACCGGATCTCGGCGTGCGGGAACTCGTACGGCAATTCGACCGCACCTTCGATGGCATTCCAGTCCACGCCGCCCTTGAGCGGGCCGCTCAGATGGGCGGCGAATCCTGGAAGCCACGAGGGGAGGAACTTCGCGACGATCGACGGGCACACGATCTGATGGGACCAGACCAGCGGCGCCCCGCTGGCGCTGACGCCCCCGCGGAGCGCGTGCCGCGCGGCCGGGCGGTACACGTCGTGCCGGATGTCATCCTCCCGGCTCCAAATGACTTTGACCGGGGCCCCCGCCGCCTTGGACGCCAGGCACGCTTCGGCCACGAAGTCGGACTCCCACCGGCGACCAAACCCCCCGCCCAGGTGGGTCGTGTGGACGGTGACCGCGTCCACCGGGACGCCGGCGATCTTGGCGGCCACGCCCCGCGCGCCGCCCCCGGTCAGCTTGAACCCCGTCGGAAACTGGGTCGGCGCCCAGAGCGTCACCCGGTCGGCGCGGACATCGGCGGTGCAGTTCATCGGCTCCATGGTGGCGTGCGCGAGGTACGGCACCGTGTACACCGCCTCCAGCGTCTTGCTGGCGCCGCCGAGTGCCGCGGCCCCTTCCCCCACTTTCCGGGCCAGATTCCCCTCCCCCTTGGCCAGCGCCTCGAGCCGGGCGTCGATCGAGGCGTCGTCCAGCGTCGCAAGCGGCCCCTCGTCCCACTCGATCTTGAGCGCGTCCCGCCCCGCCCGCGCGGCTGAGTACCCCTCTGCGATGACCGCGACACCCGAGTCGATCGGCGCCACGTGCCGCACCCCGGGAATTCGGCGGGCGGCGGCATCGTCGACCGACCGAAGACTCCCGCCGAACACCGGGCACCGCGCCACCACCGCGGTCAGAACCCCTTCCGGCATCGCGTCGATGCCGAAGCCCGCACGACCGGTGACTTTCTCCACGAGATCGAGCCGCTTGACCGGCGTGCCGATGATGCGATAATCCTTGGGATTCTTGAGGGTTACCCGCGGGGGGACGGGCACCGCCGCGGCTGCCGTTGCGAGAGCGCCGTAGCGCACCCGGCGCCCGTCCGGTGCCACGACGGCCCCCGCTTCGGTGGAGCAGCGCTCCGGTGGGACTCCCCACTGCGCTGCCGCCGCGGTGATGAGCATCATCCGGGCCTTCGCGCCGGCCTCTCGGAGCGGCCCCCACGCGGCGCGCACACTGGTGCTGCCGCCGGTGATCTGCCCCATGCTGATGTTGGTGGGCGCCATCACGAGGAGCGGGTTGTTGTACGCCCGGTTCGCCTCGGCGAACTGATAGCGCACCGTGGTCCAGTCGGCATCCAGCTCTTCCGCCACCAACATGGGCAGCGAGGTCGAGACACCCTGCCCCATCTCCGCGCGGTCCACGATAACCGTGACGGTGTCGTCGGTGCCGATCCGGATCCACGCGTTGGGCGCGAAGGCCGCGCCCCCGACCGCAGGGAGCGCCTCGCCGCCACAGCCGTCGAGCGTCACCGCCAGCGTGAGCCCGGCGCCGGCCGCGAGGCCGGCCTTGACGAATTCGCGGCGGGAGAACTCGACGCTCACGCCGGTACGGCGCGAATCGGCAGAGTCCGGATCCTCTGCTTGGTCAACGTGAAGACGGCGTTGGCGACCGCCGCTGCGATTGGCGGAGTAGCCGGCTCCCCGATTCCGGTGGGGGCCTCGGTGCTCGGAACGATGTGGACTTCGACTTCGGGCATCTCCCGCAACCGGAGCAAGGGGTAATCGTTGAAATTGCTCTGGGCCACCCGCCCTCGGTCGATGGTGATCTCGCCATGGAGCGCGGCACTCAGCCCGTAGACGATGGCGCTCTCGACCTGGGCCTTCACGATATCGGGGTTGACCACCGTGCCGCAGTCTACCGCGGCCACCACCCGGTGGACTCGAACCGTCCGATCGGGATTCAGGGAGACCTCCGCGACCTCCGCCACGTAGCTCCGGAACGATTCGACCACGGCCACGCCCCGCGCCCTGCCCTCGGGGAGCGCCGAGCCCCACCCGGCCTTCGCCGCCGCCAGCTCGAGCACGCCGAGGTGGCGGGGCTGCTTCGACAGGAGCGCCCGGCGGTAGGCCACCGGGTCCTGGCCCGCCGCCGCCGCGAGCTCATCGATGAAGGACTCGACCAGGAATCCGTTTTGTGACGAGCCCACCGAGCGCCAGAAGCCGAGCGGCACCGCCCAGTCGGGCTGCACGCAGTCCACCAGGAGGTTGGGGATGTCGTAGGGCATGTTGCTGATGCCCTCTACCGCGCTGTCGTCGAGGGCGGTCTTGGGCGCGCCGAACGACGAGGCCATAATCGAGGGGCAGACCACCCGGGCGGTGAGGCCGGTGGGAAGGCCATTCGCCCCGAGTGACGCCGCCAGCCGAGTGTAGGTCGGCGGCCGGTAGAAGTCGTGCTGGATGTCGTCCTCGCGGGA
>JBGPVQ010000377.1:0-3218 GCA_041491785.1 Gemmatimonadota bacterium
CCTTCTGATCCCAGTCCTGACTGCCCCCGTCGAACAGGACCCCGATCTTCACGCAGCGGCCCGCTTCCGCTCCAGCGACTTCTTGAGCAGCGATCGGCCGCTGATCCGGCGCCAGGCGACATCCGCCACGGTCTGGATCAGTGTGTCGTAGGACATTCCCGCCGCGCGCCCCGCCTTGGGAAAGCAGGAGTTGTCCTGCGGATTGGGGAGAATGCCGGGGAGCGGGTTCAGCTCCACCACCATCGGCCGGCCCGCTGCGTCGCAGCGAACGTCCACCCGGCACCAGTCCCGGCAGCCGAGCACACGATAGGCGCTTAGCGCCGCCGACCTCACGTCGCGGGCGAGCTCTTTCGGGATGTTAGCGGGGCACTCGAAGAGATCGAGCGGATGGTCCGGCGTGTCCCAGAGCCACTTGGCCTCGTAGCCGTAGATCGGCTGGGCGCCGAGCGGCAGTGCCTCCCACCGCATTCCCACCAGCGGAAGACAACGCGCCTCTTTGCCGTTGCCGAGGATGGCGACGGTGAACTCCTGGCCCGGGAGCCAGCTCTCGATCAGGACCGGCTCCTCATAGGTGTCGAGGAGATCGCCCACCTCCTGCACCAGCTTTGCCCGGTTGGTGCAGAGTGATTTCTCGGTGATCCCCTTCCCCGATCCCTCGAGCGCCGGCTTGGCGAAGAGCGGAAAGGGGAGGTCCACGTTCCGCGCATCCGCCCGGGTATTCGCCAGGATGAACGGCGCCGTGGGAACCCCGTAGTACGCCATGATCTCCTTGGCCCGGCCCTTGTGCAGGGTCAGGGCCAGCGACAGGGGGTCGGAGGCGTGGTAGGGGATGCCCAGGAATTCGCAGATCGAGGGGACGTGACTCTCCCGGTTCACCCCGTAAAGCCCCTCGGCGATGTTGAACACGAAATCGACCTTCGCGTTCATGACCTGGCGGGGGAAGTCCTTGTGGGCCTCGAGGCGGATCACCTCACCCAAGCCGGAGAGCGCGCTCGCGACCGCCTCGATGGTCTCGGGCTCGTCCCACTCGGCGTAGAGATCGGGCTGGAGGAGATCGCTGCGAAGGGCTCGATTCGCGGGAGCCTTGTCGAGGGCGGGGACAGCGGAATCGCCGGTCTTCTTGGGCGCCGGCAGCGCGGGCTTCTGGTTGTAGGCGAATCCTATTCGAACCGCCAACGGATCTCCTTGAGGAGGTGGATGCCGATCCTGCACGCATCTGCTTGCGGCGCCGGCGACTTCACTTGATGTAACTTAAGGAATAGAACTACGCTGCACAATAGTTTTCGGCACATTTCGCGCCATTCTGGTTACTACGATAGACTCTGACGCCCTCTCCGGAGCTCCAGCATGCGCCTCACCTCGGCACTTTTTCTCGCGATTTCGTCGGCGGCAGCGAGCAGCGCCTCCGCCCAGAGTCCGCCGGCCCGCCCCGACCACGTCATCGTGGTTACCCTCGACGGGATGCGCTGGCAGGAGATCTTCGCGGGCGCAGCGCGCGAGCTGATCGCCGAAAAGGCCGGTGGTGTGGCCGACACGGCGGCGCTTCTCCGACGATTCTGGCGGGAGAGCCCTGCGGCCAGGCGGGAAGCCCTGATGCCCTTCCTGTGGGGAACCATCGCACAGCGGGGCCGCCTCCTGGGAGACTCGACCCGGGGAAGCACGGCCCGGGTGACCAATGGCAAGTGGTTCTCCTACCCCGGGTACAACGAGCTCCTGACCGGCGCCCCGGACGACCGGATCGACAGCAACGACAAGATCCCCAATCCCAACACCTCGGTGCTCGAGTGGTTGAATGGCCGGGCGGAGTACCGGGGTCGCGTCGCCGCCTTCGCTTCCTGGGACGTGCTCCCGTTCATCCTCAACGTCGGGCGGAGCCGGCTTCCCGCCAACGGCGACGGCCCACCGGTGCCTGATCCGGCCACCGAAACGGAACGGGTGCTGGACGCCCTCGCCGCCGACATCCCGCCCTACTGGGGCAATGTGCGGTTCGACGCGGTCACCATCCAGGGTGCCCTGCACTACCTCCGCACCAAGAGACCCCGGGTGCTCTACGTGATGCTGGGTGACACCGACGAGTGGGCCCACGAGCGCCGCTACGACCTCTACCTCGATGCGGCCAACCGCGGGGACCGCTTCTTGAAGACCCTCTGGGAAGCCGTCCAGGCGATGCCGGAGTACCGCGGCCGGACCAGGCTCCTCGTGGCCACCGATCACGGCCGGGGATCGGGGGACGACTGGACCGACCACGGCCGAAAGGTGCCTGCGGCGGCAAGGATCTGGATGGCGGCGATGGGGCCCGGGATCACCCCCGGTCCGGGCCCCAGCGGAGCGTTCACTCAGTCCCAGTTCGCCGCGAGCATCGCCGCGGCGCTGGGGCTCGAGGGGGAGTTCCGGAAGGCACATCCGAGCGCCGCGCCGGCGGTCGACTGGCGGTGAGGGCGCCAGGAGCGGGGGGCGAGTGTCTTGACCCCGCGGTAACGCTCAGAGAGGAGTAGTGCCGCCGCGAATCCGGCGGTAGGTGCGGAAGGTGAAGGCGTAGGCGTGCTTCGCATCGGCTTCATGGCGCTCCTCCTCTTCGAGCGCCCAGGCCGCAAGGTCGAATTCGGGAAAGTAGGTGTCGCCCTCGACCTGGGCGTGGACCACGGTCAGATAGAGGCGGTCGGCCCGGTGCAGCGCCAGCCGGTAGATCTCCCCGCCACCGATCACGAAGACCTCCCGCTCGGTGGCACCGAGGGCGAGAGCCTCGTCCAGCGTCGGCACCACCGTCACCCCGTGGGGATGGAAATCCCGGTTGCGGGTGATGACCACATTCCGGCGATTGGTGAGGGGGTGCTTGATCTCGTCGAAGGTCTTCCGGCCCATGATCACCGTGTGGTCCACGGTGAGCGTCTTGAAGCGCCGCACATCTTTGGGGAGGCTCCAGGGCAGCCCGCCGCTCCGGCCGATGACCCGGTTCTCCGACATGGCCACCACCAGCGAAACGATCACACCGCCACCGGAGCGCGGATGGCGGGATGCGGATCGTACGCCTCGAGGGTGAAGTCCTCGAAGCGGAATTGTTCCAGCTCCTTGACGGCGGGATTGATGCGAAGGCGGGGCAGGGCCTTCGGCTGCCGGGAAAGCTGCTCGTTCACCTGGTCGAGGTGATTGAGGTAGAGATGGGCGTCGCCGAAGGTGTGGATGAATTCCCCGGGCGCGAGCCCCGTCACCTGCGCGAG
>JBGPVQ010000378.1:0-3212 GCA_041491785.1 Gemmatimonadota bacterium
CGATCTTCGAGGGCGGGAACCGCTACCTCGACACCGCGTTTCCGAGACTGGACAAGCTGCTCCGGGCAACCATCGTCCCACCCGAGAGGTGAGGGCATGGGTCTTCGATTGCTGATTCCGCACCGCAGGGCGGTCCTCTCGGCCCTGGTCGCGGTGCTTTCGACTCCGGTGCCGGTCCCCACCACGCCGGCGGCGGGGCAAGCACCGGCCAATTATCCGGCGCCGGTGGAGGGCGATTTCACAGTGGGGAATTTCCGGTTCGGCGCAGGGGACGTGCTACCGGAGCTCCGGCTGCACTACAGCACGATCGGCACGCCCCGCACCGACGCGAGCGGCCGAGTCGTCAATGCGGTGCTCATCCTGCACGGCACCGGAGGGACCGGCCGAGGATTTCTGTCGCCCGCCTTTGCCGGCCAGCTGTTCGGACCGGGGCAGCTGCTCGACGCCACCCAGTACTTCATCATTCTCCCCGACGGCATCGGCCACGGAAAATCGAGCAAGCCGAGCGACGGACTCCGGATGGAGTTCCCCAAGTACACCTACGACGACATGGTCACGGCGCAGTACCGGCTGGTGACCGAGGGCCTCAAGGTGAATCACCTGCGCCTGGTGCTGGGCACCTCCATGGGCGCGATGCACACCTGGGTGTGGGGCTACACCTATCCCGATTTCATGGACGCGCTGATGCCCCTTGCCAGCAATCCGGTGGAGATTGCCGGGCGCAACCGGATGATGCGACAGATGATCATCGACGCCATCGAGAACGATCCGGAATGGAAGCACGGTGCCTACACTACCCAGCCCCGGGGAGTGGTGGACGCCGTGCACGTGCTGCTCCTGATGACCAGCATCCCGCTGCAATGGCAGAAGGACGCGCCGACCCGGCGTGCGGCCGATTCGATGCTCAAGGTGCGGGTGGCGCGGTCGGCGGCGGCGCAGGACGCCAACGACATGGTCTATCAGTTCGACGCCTCGCGGGAGTACAACCCGGCGCCCCACTTGAGCCGAATCAAGGCGCCGCTCTACGCCATCAACTCGGCCGACGATCAGGTCAACCCGCCCGAGCTCGGCATCATGGAGCGGGAAATCACCAAGGTGCCGCGCGGCCGCTTCATCCTGATCCCCATCAGCGATCAGACCCGGGGGCACGGCACTCATTCGCTGCCGGCCATCTGGGGCGGGCATCTCGCCGAGCTGTTGAAGGCGTCGGAGCCCGCGGGTCACTGACCTGGCGCGGATGCGGTAGATTCTTTTGGTCTCCCTCCTCCGGAGCGCCCGCCTCGTGTTCCTGAGCAACCCCAAACCGCAGACGTCCTACGACGTCATCGTCGTCGGTTCCGGTGCCGGCGGCGGCATGGCTGCCTACCAGCTTGCAGTGGCTGGCCTCAAGGTGCTGGTGCTGGAGGCAGGCCGGAACTACGACCCGGTGACCGAGACGCCGATGTTCCAGCTGCCCAAGGATGCCCCGCTCCGGGGCGGGGGAACCCGCTACAAGCCGTTCGGCTTCTACGACGCGACGGTGGATGGCGGATGGGAGGTGCCCGGCGAGCCCTACACCACGGCGCCGGGGAGCGACTTCCTCTGGTGGCGGGCCAGGATGCTGGGCGGCCGCACCAACCACTGGGGCCGGATTTCGCTGCGGATGGGACCCTACGATTTCAAACCGAAGACCCGCGACGGCCTGGGTGCCGATTGGCCCCTCACCTACGAGGATCTGGCGCCCTACTACGACAAGGCCGAGCTGCTGATCGGGGTCTACGGGACCAACGAAGGGATGGAGAACACGCCGGACTCCTCTCCCGGGGTGCTCCTGCCGCCGCCGGCGGCGCGCGCCTCCGAGCTCCTGGCCCGGAAAGCCTGCGGCCCGCTCGGCATTCCGGTGATCCCCGCGCACCGCGCCGTGCTCACAGTTCGGCAGGATCCGGTGGCGCTCCCGCGGAAACTGCATCCCGACAATCCCCTGGCTCGGCGGGTGTTGGCCGAATCGATCCGGAGCCGGCAAGCCTGCTTCTGGGCCACCGAGTGCGGTCGGGGCTGTTCGATCAAGGCGAATTTCCAGTCCACCACCGTGTTGATCCCGCCCGCGCTGCTCACCGGCAATTGCCACATCGTGACCGACGCGATGGTGCGCGAGGTGCTGGTGGACAAGACCGGCCGGGCCACTGGAGTGAGTTACATCGACAAGCGGACCCGCACCGACCGGCAGGTGAAGGCCCGGCTGGTGGTGCTCGCGGCGAGCGCCTGCGAGACCGCCCGCATCCTCCTGAATTCGCGAAGCGGTCAATTCCCCAACGGGATCTCCAACGGATCGGGTCTGGTCGGGAAGTACCTGATGGACACCGTGGGCGGAGGCATCTCCGGGCAGATTCCCGCCCTCGAGGCCCTCCCGCCCCACAACACCGATGGTGCCGCGGGCATTCACATGTACATGCCCTGGTGGCTCTATCAGCAGCAGGCGGCGGGAAAGATGGACTTTGCCCGCGGCTACCATGTCGAGTTCGGCGGCGAGCGCGGGATGCCGGGCCCGGGAATCTTCGGGGGGCTGGAGCATTTCACCGATGGCGCCTACGGCAAGCGATTCAAGGAGGCGGCGCGGCGGTACTACGGATCGTTCGTCTATTTCGACGGCCGGGGCGAAATGATTCCCAACGAGGATTGCTACTGCGAGCTTGACCCCGACATGGTGGACCAATGGGGCATCCCGGTGCTGCGCTTCCACTGGAAGTTCTCCGACCATGAGACCCGCCAGGCGGCCCACATGGTGAAGACTTTTTCCGAGATCATCCAGGCGATGGGCGGCACCGTGGTGGGCCGACGGGTGGAGACCGACGGATCGAAAGTGATCGCGAAAGGCGGCCAGATCATCCACGAGGTGGGGACCTGCCGGATGGGCACCGACGCGGGCAGCTCGGTGCTCAACCAGTGGTGCCAGTCGTGGGAAGTGACGAACCTGTTCGTGACCGACGGGGCGCCGTTCGTCTCCAACGCGGACAAGAATCCAACCCTCTCGATCCTGGCGCTGGCCTGGCGCACCTCGGACCGGATCATCGATGAGCTCAAGCGGGGGAACCTCTGATGCGCAGGCCAGCCGAATCCGACGACCGGGGCGTGAGCCGCCGCGACGCACTCAAGGCGGCCGCATCGGCCGCCGTCGGCCTGCCGGTGCTCGAAGCGTTGACCTCGGCGCCGCTCGCGGCTCAGGGTGCTCCCGC
>JBGPVQ010000379.1:0-3193 GCA_041491785.1 Gemmatimonadota bacterium
GGCCGGCCGAATTGGCGGGTCAATAGTGGAGGGTGTACTGGACCTTGGCGAGGAGCTGGTCGGACTCCAAGCGCCAGCGGCTTTCGAGATCCCGGAGGTTGCGGTTGTAGACCAGAAAGAGGTCTCCGGCGGGGTCGAAGGTCCAGCGCAGCCGGGTGTTGGTTCCGATGGTCCGGGAGTCGGTGTCGTACTGGACGAAGCTACTGAGATTGAGGTCCGGGGAGATGCTCACCAGGGCGCGCAGGCCCACCAGGGTTGCCTTGAACCTCCCTCCGGGAAGCCTTCCGATGTCGTGCTCCGCGTTGAGCTCGAGAATGAAGCTGGAAGAGGGTTTGAAGGAGCCTTCGAGCTGCAGCTGGTCGAGGCGGCCGTCGTAGAAACCGCCGAAGCGCCAGGTGAGCTGCCCGGAGAGTCTCCGTCGGGCGGCGAATTCAGCTTCGAGCCGAAAGCGGACGAAGTTGTAGGGCCCCGATTGGATCGTGACCCCATCGGCGACCTCGAAGACATCCTTCAGCCGCTCTCCCTGCGGCACCACGTTGAATTCGATCCGGTCCCCGTTCTCGAATCGCCAGTTGACCGGCGCGAGGAAGATCTGGTAGCTCTCCCACTGATCTTCCAGATCGGTAACCAGCGTGTAGCCCTGCTCGAAGAACATTTGCCGGATGCCCCAGCGGTGGGGCCGGGGCTGATAGTTGAGTCCCACCCGGTAGAGCTTGATGCCCCGCCTCGGCACGAACCCGAGCGAGGGATCGAAGCCGTCACCGATCCGCTTGTAGCTTGCCGACACATCCCACACGTCGTTGGGAAAATCGACCAGCAGCCCGTAGGCGGTGCGGTCGCCGGCGGCCGAGTCCCGCTCGGTGCGCACCGCCCAAGTCCCCACGGTGAGATTCTTCCCTCGGAGAAAATGAGTGGTGTGGTAGATCGCGTCGCCCCCCGCCGTCCAGGCGCCGCCCCGGCCGGCCGGATCTCCGACGGTGCCGATGACCCCGACCGACGATTCGTCCATGACGTTCTGCCGCAGCCGAAACGCCCCAAGCGTCGCGGCGGGTGTGAGACCGGAAACCCTCCCGGTCCGAGTGACCAGCGCGCCGAAGTTGGTCTGCCCGGCGCGCCCGTTCATCTTGGCGCCGAGCCGGAGCGGCACGGCAACGCTCTCGAGCAATCCGATGCGCCGACTGAAGAAAGGGATCAGGTCCTCGCCCAGGTTCGGCCCGAAATCGAAGATGTCCTTGCCTTCGAGAAAGAACGATCGCTTTTCCGGAAAGAAGAGCGGAAACCGGGTGAAGTTGGTCTGCCGGGTGTCGACGTCGGTCTCGGCAAAGTCGGTGTTCGCCGTCAGGGAGGCGAGCAGGTTGCCGCCGACGCGCTGGGTAACGTCGAGGGAGGGTTTGACCGTGCCGTCGAACCGGGTGTCCGGTGCGGGATGCCCGCCGCCGGCGACGCCCGCCGGACGCACGCTCAGTCCGAGGCCGAGCCTGAAGTCGGGCAGATCATCGAGTACGCCGGCCCGGCTGGTCTGGGTCGCTTGAATGTTCTGGGCCGGGCTGGCCCAGCGGGACAGCTCCTGGTTGGCCTTGACCTGCCGCTGAATGTTGAGGCCCCATGCGGCGAGGCCGGGCCGAAAGCCCAAGCTGCGGAGCGGAATGCGGATTTCCGCCGACCAGTCGCTGCCGCTCCGCGTGGTGGCCGCGTCCCAGATGGCGTCCCAGTTCTGATCGGTGCCCTCGCCCTGGTTCACCACCAGGCCGTCGAATCGGGCGCCGCCGGGGTTGACCGAGAAAACGTATCCCGAGCGGCCGTCCCGAAAGGTATCGAGGACAATGCGAAGGTAGTCTTCGTCCCCCGGATCGACGTCCCGGCCCTTGCTGAAGCTGGTGATCGGAATGCCGGGTGCTCCGTACGCGACGATTCCGAATACGAGTTCACCGCCGTTCGCGAGCACCTTCACGACGGTCCGGCTGGCGGGAGTCCCGCCCTCGACCGGGGTGACCTGGGTGAGCCCCGCGATCGAGTCGGCGGTGGCCCACGCCGGCTCGTCGAGGCGACCATCGAGGCGGAGCGGTCCCGAGAGCCGTCCCGCGCGCAGGTGCGGGGTGAGGCTATCGTTTCCCTGCCCGGCGAGGGTCACCGGGATCTGGATCACGAGAAGAACCGCAACGGCCCGTGCGATACGTTTCTGCCGCATGGGGCCCGTGGACCGGGTGGTCGCGCTCAGCGCGCGGCGTCGAGCGCCGCGCGCAATCCGCGCACCAGCTCGGCCAGCGGGGCCACGCCCCAGAAATGCACGTAGGTGATGGTCGGCCGCTCACCGATGAGGTGGCTGTGCACCGCCGTGGGGGTGAGCCCCCCGCGGGTCAGCGCGCGGAGGAGCGGCTGAACCCGGTCGGCGGGCACCGCAAAGTCACCGCTGGCGGCTGCGTTCGCGTCGTCGAGCTGCTGGATGTTGATCGGCGAGGCCGCCGCCATCGTTCGGAGGAGCGTATCCGCACCCAGGCTGAGCGCGGCCGGGAACAGCACGGGGGCGATGCTGGCCACCGCGCCGTTGGCCCGCCCGCGCACCCCCAGGCCGCCGAACACCGCCGCGGTGTCGATCGTCAGTGCCACCGCTGCGGCGGGCCCCACCGGACGGGGGGCCGCCGTCAACCGGAGGACTTCGTCCATTCGGCCCGCCAGGGCGGCGGCTTCCCCGTGGGCGTGGAAGTGCACATAGAGCAGCTGGGGCGACTCCCCCGCCAGGTGATTGTGCACTGCGGTGACCTCGATGCCGCGCTCGAGGAGGCCGCGAATCACCGGACCCAGCTCCGCGGCCGTCACGATGAGGTCGCCCATCGCAATGGCGTCCTCCGGGGCACCGCTGAAGCCCACCCACCCGGTCAGCGCGAGTCCCGGGCTCACGGTCACACCGCCCACCCGGACGACGAGGTCTCGCCGAGGGAAGTTGAATCGGTGATACCCCGGTGCGGGCGCGGCGGCGGATTGAAGAATTCGGGAGACGCCCTCCCAGGCGTCAGACGGAACTCCCTGGGCCGCGAGCGCCGGCGCCACTATCAGAGTGGACAGCGCGAGCAGCGCGGCGCGTTTCACTGGCACGAGAGCCTCCTGGAGCGGGAATCGGAAGTCATTGCAGCGCTTGAGAGTATCCAGGCGTTGCCCGGGCTGAGACCGGCCGCTATTTTACCGCCGCGACGCC
>JBGPVQ010000380.1:0-3190 GCA_041491785.1 Gemmatimonadota bacterium
CTTGTTGTATTGGATGACGAACGGGATCCGGGTGAGATCGAGCCCGTGCTGCGCCATGTTGTCGTACAGATTCTGCATCGATTCGATGTTGGCCTCCATCCGCTCCATCTGGCTGTCGGCCACGAACACGCAGCCGTCCACCCCCTTCAGGATCAGCTTCCGGGAGGCGTTGTAGTACACCTGACCCGGCACGGTGTAGAGGTGGAAGCGGGTCTTGAAGCCGCGGATGGTGCCGAGGTCGACCGGAAGGAAATCGAAGAAGAGGGTCCGCTCGGTCTCGGTCGCCAGCGAGATCATCTTCCCCTTGCTGGCGGGGGCGACCTTCTCGTAGATGTACTCGAGATTGGTCGTCTTGCCGCCGAGCCCGGGCCCGTAATACACGAGCTTGCAGTTGATCTCGCGCGACGCGTAGTTGATCAGCGACATCCGGGCGCGGCCTCAGCTTCCGAAGAGTTTGTCGATTTCGTCTTCGGCTTCGTCCACGAAGCCGGTCTCCACCCGGGTTTCGCCGGCGGTTTCCCGGGCGAACATCGCGGTGAAGAGCGCCGACAGCTCCTCGACCACCCCGCGGACCCGGAGCTTCACCAGCCCCAGCGTGGTGCGGTTGTCGAAGAGGACCACCAGGATCACCCGCCGCGCCACATCCGCCAGGTAGAGCGAGTCCTTTTCCCCCTGGTGGAAGAGAGCGCCGAATTCGTTTTCTCCCAGCATCCGCGCCAGCTGGTCGTTGGCGCTGAAGTCCGCCGCGGTGAGCGAAGCGAAGGCCACCGGATCGAAGCGCGGCTCCTCGCCCACCGTCGCGAGCATTTGCCCGGTGCGGTCCACCAGCAGCGCGGTCCGCGCGTTGGCCTCCCGAAGCAGGCTGTTGAGCAACCCGCCGATCCGGACGGCATCCTCTTCGCGGAACGACCAGCTCGAGGCCCCGCTCATTCGAGCGCCATTTCGAGCTCGCGCGCCACCCGGGCGGCGCGGCGGCGGAGCGCCGGGTGCTTTTCCCACGCCAGGTAATCCCGGAGCAGCGTCACCGTCTCCGCGGCCGGGTGCCCGGCCAGGTAGCCCAGCGCCGCGTGCCGGCGCCGCAGCCGCGGACTGAACAGCGCCGCCTTGTGGCGCTCGAGGTAGCGCCGGCTGAGCGTCCACCCGGCGGCGACCCCCGCGGTGACGGCGAGCAGGACCCAGAGACCGCGGTCGCGGCTCACGGGACCTCCTGCCGCGCATCCAACGCGTGGCTCAGGGTTACCCCGTCGATGTATTCGAGATCGCCGCCGACCGGCAACCCGCGCGCGAGCCGCGTCACCCGCACCCCGGTCCCCTCCAGCAGAGCGTGAATGTAGGTGGCCGTGGCCTCGCCCTCCAGGGAGGGATTGGTGGCGAGGATGACTTCGCGCACCGCCCCCTCGGCCACCCGCCGCCGGAGCAGGTCCACCCGAAGCTGCTCCGGCCCCACCCCTTCGAGCGGCGAAAGCCGTCCTCCCAGGACCAGGTACCTCCCCTTGAACGCGGTGGCCCGCTCGACCACCGCCACCGCGGAAGGCTCCTCCACCACGCACAGGAGCGACGGATCCCGCCGCGGATCGACGCAGACCGCGCAGCGTTCCTCCTCGGTGAAGTTGCCGCAGTCGACGCAGGGATGCACCCGGGTGGCGACCGCAGCCAGGGAGGCCGCAAGCCGGTCGGCGCGCTCTCTCGGTTGCTGGAGGAGATGAAAGGTGAGCCGCTGGGCCGTCTTTGGGCCGATTCCCGGCAGACGAGCGAGCTCGGTGACCAGCTCGTCGATTGCGCCCACCGGCCTCAAGGCGCGGCGAGAGGGTTGGGAGGGAGCTTGCGCATCTCCGCCTGCACCAGATCCGCGGCGCGCCGCTGGGCCTCCGCGATGGCCCCCACGATCAGATCGGCCAGGAGCTCGGGGTCTCGGCCGTTGAACGCCTCGGGATCGATCGTGAGCGAACGGACCAGGCCGCGCCCGTCCACGCGGACCCGGACCAGGCCCGCGCCCGCGGCGGCCTCGATGGTGCGGTCGGCAAGCTCGGACTGGAGCTGCTGGAGCCGCCCCTGCACCTGCGCACCGAGCTGGAAGAGCTGCTGAAGATCGGCCATTTTATCCCTCGTCCATGATTTCCAAATCTAACTCATCGGCCGCCGTGTCGAGGGCCGGGTCGAGGCGCCGGAGCCGCTCCAAGCGTTCGGACCGGAGTCCCTCCCCGGTGATGCGCTGGGGCCGATCGCCGGCGGCGCGGGCCGGATCTTCGATCACCACGCTCACCTTGATCGGTCCGGTGAACCGTGCGGCGAGCAATTCCTCGACTACGCCGAGCTGGCGCCTCAACCCTTCGACCAGTACGGCGTGGTCGGCGCCTGCGGAGAGGCGCACCGCGCCCTGCTCAACCGCGGTCGGCATGGCGGCCGCGAGCGCCTCGCCGAGGAGCGGCTTTCGCTCCCGCGCGGCAACCAGAATCGCGGGCCATTCGGCCAGGAGCGCGTCGAGGGAAAGCCCGGAGGAAGCAGCGATCGGACGCTTGACCGGCGGGAGGTTCGCCGGCGGGACGGCGGGGCGGCCGGCCGGCATGCCGGCGATCACCGCCTCCAGGTCCACCACGCGATCCATCAGCGTCCACTTGAGAAGCAACGTCTCGACCACCAGGCGCGCCGTCGCCGAACGGCGAATCGAGGTCTCCGCATCGGCCAGGAGCGAGAGCATGCGCACCAGGTCCGCGGCGTCGAGGCGGCTCACGGCTCCCGACACCGCCGAACGGATAGTTTCGGTCAAGCCCTCCGGTTCGGCACCGATCTGCGCCATCAGCACGGCCCGGAGCAGGTCCGCCGCGCCCACCATGAACTCGGCCAGATCGGCTCCGGCGTTGACCAGGCGGTCCACCAGCCGGAACACGCCGGCGGTATCGCGCTCCACGATGAGCCGGAGGAGCTCGGTGTATTCCTCATCGCCGATCAGGCCGAGCACCTGCCGCACTGCCGCCGCGGTGATGGGCCCCTCGCCGAACGAGAGGCATTGGTCGAGCACCGAGAGGGCGTCCCGCATCCCGCCGTCGGCGTAGCGCGCGATCAGCGCCAGCGCGTCGTCCTCAGCGGCAAGCTTTTCCAGGCCGAGGACCTGGCTCAAGCGTTCGCGGATTGCGCCGGGACCGATGCGGCGGAAATCGAAGCGCTGGAGCCGGGAAAGCACCGGCGCCGC
>JBGPVQ010000381.1:0-3187 GCA_041491785.1 Gemmatimonadota bacterium
GCCCCCTTGAGCATGTCGAAGAGCCCGACCGGCACCGCGTACCGCCATCCAAGCACCCGAAAGAGGTTGGTCGCGCCGAGGTTGCCGCTGCCCAGGGTCCGCAGGTCCTGCCCCGTCACCAGCCGCGCGGTCAGGTAGCTGGTCGGGATCGCCCCGAGGAGGTAGGACAGGACGACCCAGGGGAGGACCCCGATCATCGGCGGCCGCTCTTCTTCGAGAACTTGAGACGAACCGGCGCCCCGGTGAACGGCCAGGCGCTCCGGAACCCGTGCATGAGGTAGCGCTGGTAGGACTCGGGGACGTCGTCGGGACGGTTCGACACGATCGCGAATGCCGGGGGCGAGGTACCAATCTGCGAAGCGTAGAGCAGTTTGACCTCTACGCCGGCCTTCTGCGGCGGCTGCTGGCGCTGGAGCAGGGACTCGAGGACCTTGTTCACCTCGGACGTCGTGACTCGCCGGTGGCGCGCCTCGGCGACCTCGAGGGCCACCTCGAGCACCTTCCGGACGCGCTGGCCGGTGCGGGCGGAGATATACACGAAGGGGACGTACTGGAGGAACGGCGCCTTCTGAACTAGGAGCTCTTCTCCCCGCTTCGCAGTGTTGGAGTCTTTTTCCTCCACCAAATCCCACTTGTTGACGGCAATGACCAGCCCACAACCCCGTTCCCACGCCTCGGTCGCAATCCGGAGGTCCTGATTGTGGAGCCCGAGCGCGGCGTCCACCACGAGGATGCAGACGTCGGCCTGCTCGATGGCCCGCTGGGTGCGCAGCGTGGAATAGAACTCGATGTCGTCCTCGACCTTGGCGCGTCGCCGCAGCCCCGCGGTATCGATGAACCGCACGACCTTGCCCTGGAAGCGGAGGATCGAGTCCACCGCATCGCGGGTGGTGCCGGCTTCCGGGTGGACCACGAAGCGCTCCTCACCGAGCAGCCGATTGGCGAGCGAGGACTTGCCGGCGTTGGGGCGCCCCACGATGGCGACGTCCACCGTCTCCTCCGCCTCGTCCGGCTCCGGCGGCGGCAGTTTGGCCACAATGGTGTCCAGCAGGTCGCCACTTCGGGTGCCGACCGCGGCCGACACGGCAATCGGTGCGCCGAAGCCCAGGGCGCGAAACTGGTGGGCTTGGATGTCGTCGCTTCCCTCGTCGAGCTTGTTCACCGCAACGATGACCGGACGCCCCGCGCGCCGGAGCTTCTCGGCGACCGCCTGATCGACCGGATGGACGCCGTCCGGGCCATCCGTTACGAAGAGAATCAGATCGGCCTCCGCCAAGGCCAGCTCCACCTGGCGACGAATGGCCTTGTCCATGACCTCATTGGAATCGGGAACCAGCCCCCCGGTGTCGACCAGCCAGAAATGCCGCCCGCCCCATTCCGCCTCGCCGAAGTGGCGATCTCGAGTGGTGCCGGCGTGCTCCGATACGATCGCGGCCCTTCCGCCGAGAATCCGGTTGAACAGGGTGGATTTCCCGACGTTGGGCCGGCCGATGATCGCCACAGTGGGCTTGCTCACACCGGCGCTCCCGCTTCGAGGGCGTCACTGAAGACCTTGCTGAAGCGAATCGGCATGGGGAGCGAGCCGGCGAGGGAGTCGGCGCTCAGGTTGTCGATGAAGAGATGATCGTCGTTGATCGCTTCGCCGGGGAGCAGGGCGAAATCGAGGTCATCCCGCCCGGCCAGCGCCTGCGTAATCGACTTGCCCGGCAGGAGGCCCGCGGTGGTGACCCGGGCGCCGAAGAGCCCGTTGCTCACCACGATCAGCTCGAACTCCGCGCCGGAGGCCTCCGCCAGGGGCGCGATCACCTGGGGCATCAACGCGCCCATCGAGGCCCCGGTGACGATACCTATTCGACGGCCGGCCCACTCGCGGAACATCGGGGCGTCCTCCCGGATCCGCCGTTGGAGGAAGCGGACCGCCCCGACGCCGTTTTCCACTTGCTCGAAATCGCCGTAGGCCTCCTCCGGCGGGAGCTCCAAGCCGGCGCGGAGGTAGAGCTCGTCCGCGCCGTGAATCCAGCGGCCGCCGCGCTCGCGGAGTGCGCGGGCCTCCCACGGCTCCACCTGCCCTACCGCCGTGCGGCATTCCTGGGCGGTCGGCTCCCGCACCCGGGAGTGTTTGCTGAACTCGGTGAGGCCTACCGGCACCACCGAGACGCTCAGGATCGCGGGCCCGAACGCGTAGAGGTCCGCGATGGTTCGCTCCATCACCGGGCCGTCGTTCACGCCCGGGGACATCACGATCTGGGTATGAAACTGGAGCCCGTGCGCCGCGAACTCACCCAGCTGCTCCAGCACGTCCGGCGCGGTGGGATTGCGGAGGAGCCAGCGGCGAACGGCGAGATCGGTGGCGTGAACCGAGACGTAGAGGGGTGAGAGCCGGTACTCGATGATTCGCCGCACGTCCCACGGCTTGAGATTGGTCAGCGTGGCGAAGTTTCCGTACTGGAAGGACAGCCGGTAGTCGTCATCCCGGATGTAGAGCACCTCCCGCAATCCCTCAGGAAGTCCATCCACGAAGCAAAAGTCGCAGCGATTGGCGCAGCGGCGGATCCGGGGGGGCTCGACGGTCACCCCCAACGGTTCGGTCAGCAGCCGTTCGATTTCGAATTCGATTTCCTCGCCGCCGGGCTGCCGGATGTGGAGGGTGAACTCCTCCTCGGCGGAGAGGAACTCCCAATCGAGGAAGTCCTCCAGCATTCGGCCATTGATCGACAGGAGCTCGGAGCCGGGGCGGAGCCCGAGCGCCTCCCCTATCGATCGGTCCGCGACGGCAGTGACCTTGATCATCCGAGTGGAAAGATGGCTCTAATAGCCTCAAATATCAAGAGTTAGCGGTTCAGAACTCATCTCATTTCGCAGGCTCAGAGCAGGGGCGAAAAAAGACCGCACCGTCAAGCCGATGGCTCGGCGGTGCGGAGGAGAGCGGGCGACCGGACTCGAACCGGCGACGTCCAGCTTGGGAAGCTGGCATTCTACCAACTGAATTACGCCCGCAAGCGGGGCGGAATGTGCCCTCCATTCCACCCCAATGTCAAGCAGAATTACTTGCGATGATAACGGTACGAGACGATCGCCTTGCCCGTCCCGGACGCCTGGATGGGGCTGGTCTGGCCCGCGGGCAGGGCCGGCACGGTTACCTCCGAGCTCGAAATCACCGTGCCCGACCGATCGATGAACTCGAAGA
>JBGPVQ010000382.1:0-3169 GCA_041491785.1 Gemmatimonadota bacterium
CCTCGAGCAGGACGTAGCGCCCGTCGGTGCCGAGAAACTTGCACTGCTTCCCCGCCGGTGCCGGATCCCCGGTATTGTCCACCCGGAAGGGCGGGTACGCCAATGGCCCCATCTGTTTTTCGGCCTCGGCCTGGGTCACCAGGGTACAGGGATCGTCCTTATCCCCCGATGACGCCGCCTCTGCTGCCGCCAGAGCCGCCGCGTTGTCCGCCGCGCCTCCGCCGCCGCCGGGCCCGGCGTTCTTGGCGCGGGTGCACGACGCAATGGCGGCCACGACGCCCGCCGCGAGGATCACCCGGGATGTTCCGATCATATCGCAGTCCCTCCAGTGTTCCGGTTGCTCAGCCCTTGGCGCACGGCCGCACCAGCTCCACCCGCCGGTTGCGGGCGCGGCCCTCCAGAGTGCCGTTCGGCGCCAGGGGGCGCCCCAGCCCCACGCCGGCGGTGCTGAGCCGCGCCGCGCCGACACCGTACTTCTCCACCAGCCGCTGCTTCACTGCCGCGGCGCGGCGCGCCGACAGCTCCTGGTTGTATTTCGCCCCGCCGATGCTGTCGGTGTGGCCCTCGATGGTCAGGGTCCAGTCGCCGTGCTGCTTCAGCACCCCCGCCACCTGGGTCAGCGTGGGGTCCGACTCCGGCGTGACGGTCGCGCTGTTGTAGGCGAAGTAAATCCCGTACATCTGGGCCCGGCAGGCGCCCGCGAGCGCCGCATCGAGCTGCTTGGCCGCGTCCGGCGGCTTGGTGTCCACCGTACCGAGCCGGACATGGTACTCCTTGCCGCTGATCGTCTGCTCGATCCGGATCACCCAGGCGAAGTCAGGATCGTCCAGATACCAGTTCTCGGCGGCGACATCGAGCATCGGGCCCATGCGGGTAAAGCGGCCCTTGGTGTGCAGCGCCTGGACGGTGCGCGGCTGTTCATCGATCACGACGTTCAGCGTTTCGGTGCCGACCAGCTCCAGGCTGCCCTGCACCCGGTAAGCCTCGCTCTCGCCCAGGCCGGACATGATCACGTAGGTGGCGACCTCGTCGACCCTCCGGTCGCGCTTGAGCTGCTCGTACACCCGCTTGGAGAGCGCCATGATGGTCCGGTTCCGCACCCGCTCGTAGGCGTTCATTCCGGCGCCCACGCCGACGCCGCGGGCCCCCAGCCATTCGCGGCGTGACACGGTATCCGGATACATCGGGCGATTCTTGCCGAGCTCATCCAGGAAGTAGCTCTGGAAGACGGTCTGGTTGGTATCCACCGACAGGACCGTCACCATGAACTGCTTGTCGTACTCCCGGTCGGTCTGTTTGTGGGCGTAGTTGAACACCATCCCGGGGTGCGCCGGGATCCGTTGCGCCGAGAGCGGCACGGCGAGGAGCGCCAGGCCCACCGCACCGACGAGACCGCACTGCAGGGTGATCATCCGCATTTCCGCCCCGGCGGGTCGTCCCAGGACCACTCTTTCGAGGGTCCGGCCTTGCGCTTGTCGCCGAGCGGGAAGCCGAGGAAGGTGGCGCTCACCCCGACGTTCAGGTTCGCCACGAGCTGGGAGTGGGTGCACTTGATCAGGCCGGTCATGCCGGTGAAGGTGGCGCCGGATGCCACCACCACGTCGTAATACGCCATGATGTTGCTGCCGATGATCCCGAAGGCGAGCCCGATCCGCGGTACCTGGAGCGCGATCATCAATCCCGACACGCCGAGGCCCATCATCTTCTCCTCGGGGTCCTTCTCGGCGTCGGCGTTGGGATCGCCGGCCTCCCCGCTCACGTCTCCCGACGTAACCGTGAGCCCGGCGCTCTTACTGAAGTCGATGTGGCGGTGCCCCTTCGCCGTGCTGGTCTTGCCGGTGAGCGCCGGCTGGATTTGCGCGTTCACGGCGATCTCGAGGAACATCGGCAGCCCACCCACGATGAGCGGCACCCGGAAGGTGACCGGGATTTCCAGATGTTTGTGGGCCGCGAAGACGGCCACGTCGATCCGTATCGCCCAATAGATGTCGCCGATCAGGTGGAAGTCCGGGTTCTCCAGCGACGCGTGGTCGAGCCTGCCCCCGGTGATCGAGATATCGCCCTTGGACCGGAAGCCGGTGACCGTCCCCTCCCCGGTGACCTTGATCGCGGTCAGGCCGAGGAGCCCCCACGCGGCCGATTTCGCCGCCGATTTCGCCGCCTCCTTGGCCTCCTTCTTGGTGATCGGCGGCTTCGGCATGTCGGGGAGATTGGTCTTGGTATCGGTCGAGTACTGGGTCGGCTTGCCGTACTTCTTCTGGTACTGGGCCTCGGCGTCCTCCTCCTCCTTCTGGCGCTGCTGGTCCTCGCTGTTCTTGGGGATCGGCGACTTGAGGCCCGGACCCGTGCCGCTGGTCATCTTGGCTTCGTCCCGGATTTCTTTGGCCTTCTTTTTCCCCGCCTCGGCCTCCTTGTCGCGCGCCGCCTGCTGCTTTCTGACCCACTCCTCGAATTTGCCGCCGTACTTGAACGCCTCGTCGAACTCCCCCGGGACCCCGACCGGCTCCTCGACTTCGTCTCCGTGGGCGAGCTGCACGTAGAAATTGAGTCCGTCCTCCGACGCCGCCCCGAAGGCCATCGCGACCGAGTAATCGAGGACCTTGAGCTTGAACGATTCGCTGTAGAGCGCGGGCGGATCCTTCGCGGTGCCGTCCGGCTCAGCCGCGCCGCCCGTCCCCCGCCCAAGCCCCCCGGCGCCCTGGGTTTCGACCGACGCGAATCGGAAGAGCGACGGCTGCCTCGGACCCGGCGCGCGGAACGACGCGCCGATGAACTTCACCGAATCCTCCGGCTTGGGGACTCGCACCGCCATCGCGCCCTGGAGGAGGTGGGGCGGCGCATCCCAGACGATGCGCGCGTCGGTGACCGCGTCGGTAAGCTGGGCTTCCTCCGTGGTCAGCACGATCTCGTCGCCCGCCTGCTCCACCTTGGTGACCTTACGGATCGCCAGCCCCCAGATCAGCACCACGGACCCGACCTCGATCCGCCGGACGGCGGGCTCCTCGGCGTCGAAGCGCCAGGTGACCCCGTCCCAACTGGCCGTGTGGAGGGAGCGGATGGCGGCATTGCGGGTGATGACCACCGTCCGGGGGGCGTAGGTGAGGTTGACCTGGGCGTTGGTGACGGTGTCCACGTAGCGGAGATAGTGCTGCAGCGACGCGCGGTCGCC
>JBGPVQ010000383.1:0-3160 GCA_041491785.1 Gemmatimonadota bacterium
CCACTTTCGAGTGGAGCGGCGGCGGAGCGCCGGGCCCGGTGGAGATCGAGTTCACCGGGCCCGGTACGATCCGGCGTGATACTCTGGTTTTCGACGGTGCGGGAAGGGCGGATGTCTACCTGCCGCCGGGAGTGTGGCGGTACCAGTTCCGGCGTGGGGGAGAGGGCACCATGGCCGTGGAGGAGTATTCGACGGAGTGGCTTCCGGCCCCGCGCACTCTGGTGGTTCGCGAGGCCTCGGCGTCCGGGGCTGCCAATCGGGTGCCGGTCCGCACCTGGCTCTCGCTCTTCGGCCTTGCCGTGGTAGCGTTTGCCGGGGAGTGGCTGGCGCGGCGCAGGTTGGGGCTACGATGACGCCGGACCGGGTCACCGAACGAAAGCAGCTCGGTCTCTGGGCCCGGCTCAAGCGGGTTGCCTTGACCGACGTGGGCACGCTGGTGCGCGGATTCAAGGCCGCCGACGTCGAAGCGATGGAGCGCCTGCTGCTGGAATCCGACTTCGGCATCTCCGCCACCACCGATCTGGTCGAGATGCTGGAGGTGGGCGTCCGCCGCGGTCGGCTCAAGAGCGAGGAAGACCTCCGCGCCGCGCTGGAGCGGCGCATCGCCGAGCTGCTGGAAAGTCCGGGTGATCCGGGAACGATCCGCCGCGCCGCCTCGGGCCCGACGGTGGTGCTGGTGGCGGGCGTCAACGGGGCGGGGAAGACCACCTCCATCGCGAAACTGGCGCGGCGGCTGTCGGGTCAGGGAGACCGGGTGCTCCTCGCCGCCGCGGATACCTATCGCGCCGGCGCGGTGGCCCAGCTGGAAGTGTGGGCCGAGCGGCTGGGCTTGCCCTGCGTCTCGGGTGCCGCGGGCGGCGACCCGGCCGCGGTCGCGTTCGACGCCATCGTCGCGGCCGAAGCCCGGGGCGCCACGGTGGTCATCGTCGACACCGCGGGCCGGCTCCATACCCAGGAGGGGCTCATGGAGGAGCTCCGCAAGGTCGTGCGGGTCATCGCGCGAAAGGTGCCCGGGGCGCCGCACGAAACCTTTCTCGTGCTCGACGGCACCGTGGGTCAGAACGCAATCCAGCAGGGCCGCCTCTTCTCGGAGGCGGTGGCGCCCACCGGACTCATCGTGACCAAGCTCGACGGTACCGCGCGCGGCGGCGCCGTGGTGGCCCTCCGGCGGGAGCTCGCCGTTCCGATCCGGTTCCTTGGCACCGGGGAGCAGGCGGAGGATCTCGAGGTGTTCGAGCCGAGGCGTTTCGCTGAGGCACTCGTCGGGGGCGCCGAGTAGGCGGCCGGGCCCCGACCATGCCGGCACTTCACCTCGACACACCGGTCCAGTTCCTCAAAGGGATCGGCGAGCGCCGGGCGGAGGCGCTGGGGCGGCTCGGGATCGTTACCGCGCAGGATCTGCTTTGGCACCTCCCCCATCGCTACATCGATGCATCCACGGTCACTCCTCTGGTCAAGGCCCGGGTCGGGGACGACGTGGCCTGCGTCGGCCGGGTGGTCGCCAAGGGCGTGCTGCCCACCCGGAAAGGCCTTCGGATTTTTCACGCGGTCCTTCGGGACGAGAGTGGAGCGCTCGAGTGCGTATGGCCGGGGCAGGCGTTCCTCGACCGCAGCATCGCGGTGGGACAGACGCTGCTGGTTGCCGGACCGGTGCGCTTCTATCACGGCCGGCAGATGGCACCGCGGGAATATCTGGTGCTCTCGGAGGCGGAGGAGGACGGCGATAGCGCCGTGTGGCAGCGGGGCAAGGTGCTCCCGGTGTACCCGGCGACGGAGGGCTTGAGCCACAAAGTCATCCGCGCGCTGGTGGAGCGGCACCTCGAGGCGCTGGTGGCGCTCTGCCGGGAAATCCTCCCCGACGATCTGCGCCGCCGGTTCAAGCTGCCGGCGCTCCCGGACGCGTTACGCGCGGTTCACCATCCGGCGTCCATCGCCGAGGCGGAGCTGGGCCGCCGGCGGCTCGCCCTCGACGAATTGCTCGACCTTCAGTTGATGCTGGGGCGGGCCCGCCACCTGGCCAAGCGGGGCCGCGTCGGGGTGCAATTCGAAATCAAGCGGCAGCTTACCACCCGGCTCAAGCATGCGCTCCCCTGGGCCCTCACCGCCGATCAGCGCCAGGCGCTCAAGGAAATCACCGCCGACATGACTGCACCGGACCGGATGCACCGGCTGCTCATGGGTGACGTGGGGACCGGGAAGACGGTGGTGGCGCTGTTCGCGATGCTGCTCGCGCTGGAGAACGACTATCAGGCGGCGCTGATGGCACCCACCGAGTTGCTCGCTGAGCAGCATCAGGCCACGGTGAGCCGGCTCCTGGCGCCGCTCGGCCTGGTGCCCGATCTCCTGATCGGGCGGCTGTCCGCCGGCGACAAAAGCGCCGTGCGCGAGCGGCTCAAGTCGGGAGAGGCACGCATCGCCATCGGCACCCACGCCCTGATGCAGGAGCAGGTGGCCTTCCGGCGACTGGGGCTCGCGGTCATCGACGAGCAGCATCGCTTTGGCGTGGAGCAGCGGGCCGCATTGATCGGCAAGGGGGCCGCGCCGGATGTGCTCCTCCTCACCGCGACGCCGATTCCCCGCTCGCTCGCCCTGACCCGCTACGGCGACCTCGACATCTCTATTCTGCGGGAACGACCCCCGGGGCGCGGCGAGGTGCGGACGGCCCTCCGCACCGGACGGCAGCGGGAACGGGTCCTCGGGTTTCTCCGGGAGCAGTGCCTCGCGGGGCAACAGGCCTATGTGGTGCTGCCGGTGATCGAGGAAACCGAGAAGGCGGACCTCCGCGCCGCCACGACCATGGCGGAGACCCTCCGGGCCCGGTGGCCGGATCTTGCGGTGGGCCTGGTGCACGGGAAGCTCAAGGCGGAGGAGCGCGACCGGGTAATGTCCGACTTCCGCGCCGGGACGATCCAGGTATTGGTGGCCACCACCGTCATCGAGGTCGGCATTGACGTGCCCAACGCCACGATCATGGTGATCGAACATCCGGAACGGTTCGGCCTGGCGCAACTGCACCAGCTGCGCGGCCGGGTCGGGCGGGGCGAGGCGGAGAGCCATTGCATTCTCATCGCGGAGCGCCAATCGGATCGGCTCAAGGCGTTCGTCGCCACCAACGACGGATTCGAGATCGCGGAGCTGGACCTGGCGGAGCGGCGCCAGG
>JBGPVQ010000384.1:0-3160 GCA_041491785.1 Gemmatimonadota bacterium
GTGCTCCTGGTCGGCACCGGAGCGGGCTCCGCGGCGCACAGCAAGAGCTGGCTCAGCGTCGGCGGGATCCGGATCGGCCAGCCGGTCGAGCTGGCCAAGCTCGCCACGATTCTCCTCCTGGCGCGGTACCTCTCCTCGCTCCGCGATCCCCCGGCCACGCTCCGCGCGCTCCTGATGCCGGGGCTCATCGCGGGAGTTCCGCTGCTGCTGGTGATGGCGCAGCCCGACCTGGGGAGCGCGATCGTCTTTCTGGGCATTCTCTTTTCGATGCTGTTCTGGGCCGGGGTGGCACCGAGGCTTCTACTCCTGCTGGCCTCGCCGGCAGTGAGCCTCCTGCTTGCGGCGGACACCCGTTGGTGGGGAGCCTGGATGTTCCTGCTCTTCGTGCTGCTGATGATCTGGCGGGCCTACGTCGTGGAGGGGGTGCTCATCTACATCGTCAACGCGGCGATGGGGGTACTGGCGATCATCATCTGGAACCGGATGAAGCCCTATCAGCAGCAGCGGCTTATCACCTTCATCCGCCCCGAAAGCGACCCGGTCCGGGCTGGCTACCAGGCCATCCAGTCCAAAGTAGCAATCGGCTCGGGAGGCCTGTTCGGAAGCGGGCTCCTCAATGGGCCCCAGAAGCGCCTGGCCTTCCTGCCGGAGCAGTACACCGACTTCATTTTTGCGGTCCTGGGCGAGGAGCTTGGATTTGCCGGGGTGGTGGTGGCTCTGGGCCTCTTCCTGGCGCTCTTCCTGATCATCCTCCGCATCGCCCGCCGGGCGACCGACACCTTCTCCAGTCTGGTGGTATTCGGGGTTCTGGGGCTCTTCTTTACCCATCTGTTCGAGAACGTCGGGATGACGATCAACGTCATGCCCATCACCGGAATCCCGCTGCCATTCTTTTCATACGGTGGCTCGTTCGTCTTGGCGGCGTCGCTCGCAATAGGGCTAGTCCTCCGGGTCGCCTGGGACTCCAGACAAAGCGGCTATGCTGATGTATGACAATGACTTACGTGTCAAGGGGTAGCGGCATGCCGACGATTGCGCCAGATTGCCTCAATGGCTTGGTTCAAGAAGGAGCGAAAGCCCCGGATCTCCCAGCGGACCAAGCTGGAGATTCCGAAGGATGCTTGGGAGCGCTGCGAGAACTGCGGCCATGTGGACATCCGGGAGCGCTTCGAGCGGGCCCTCAACGTCTGCTCCGAATGCGGGCATCATCGGAGATTCTCGGCTGAGGAATACATTGAGCTGTTGACCGATGCGGGAACCTGGCGGGAGTTCTTCACCACCCTTCGATCGCAGGACCCCCTGGGCTTCGAGAGCTATCGCGAGCGCCTTGCCGCCGCCGAGAAGAAGGCGGGGACCTCGGAGGCCATCTACACCGGATTCGGCCGCCTCGAGGGGGTCCCGTACCACCTGGGCGTAATGAACTTCGCGTTCATGGGAGGCTCGATGGGGTCGGTCGTCGGGGAAAAGATCGCCCGCCTGGCTCGGCGCTCGGCGGACAAACGACTGCCCCTCGTGCTGGTGTGTACGTCGGGGGGAGCCCGGATGCAGGAAGGTGTGCTCTCCCTCATGCAGATGGCCAAGACCTCCACCGCCATCGGGCAGCTCAAGCAGGATTCCGTTCCCTTCATCACCATCCTCACCAATCCCACCACCGGCGGCGTGTCGGCCTCGTTCGCCATGCAGGGTGACGCGATCCTGGCGGAGCCGGGCGCGGTGATCGGGTTTGCCGGCCAGCGAGTGATCAAGCAGACCATCGGCCAGGACCTCCCGGAGGGATTCCAGACCGCCGAATTCCTCCTGGAGCATGGCCAGATCGACGATGTGGTGCCGCGCGGGGCATTGCGGGAGACCGCCGCCCGCCTGGTTCGCCACATGCTCGGCCATGGGGCAGGGGCGTCTCCGTTGGCGGCGCTCCCCGCGGCTCCGGTCCAGGCGGAGGTCTGAGAGGTAGCCCTCACCGCTCACGCTGCTTCCGCCATGCCGCTCTCCTACGCCGACGCCGTCGCCTACCTGTATCCCCGCGTCACTCAGATCAAGTTCGGTCTCGAGACCACCCGGGCGCTTCTCGCGAACGTCGGGGATCCCCAGAGCCTGTTTCCCATCGTGCATGTGGGAGGCACCAACGGGAAGGGCAGTGTCACGCAGCTGATCGCTGGTGCGCTGCGCGTCGCCGGCTGGTCGGTGGGGACCTATACCTCGCCGCACCTGGTGTCGTTCCGGGAGCGAATCGCCGTCGACGGGATCCCCATCGGCGAGGAAGCCGTGGCGATGTGGACCGCCCGGCTGCGGCCGCTCTCCGACCGCCTTGGCGCGACGTTTTTCGAGACCACGACGGCCATGGCCTTCGCGGACCTCGCCGCGCGTGGCGCCGAGATAGCGGTGATCGAGGTGGGGCTGGGGGGCCGGCTCGACAGCACCAATGTGGTCCGGCCGATCGCCAGCGTGGTGACCAAAATCGAGATGGATCATCAGAAGTATCTTGGGGAGACGCTGGAGGCCATCGCGCGGGAGAAGGCGTGGATCGCCAAGCCCGGGGCCCCATTCGTCGTCGGGGAAGCCAGGTCCGAATTGGTGGAGGTACTCCGGGCCGAGGCTGACGCCGCGGTGCGGTCGCTCGCTCCCGCAGCGCGGGCGGACGTGCGGGTGGTGCCGTCAGACCAGGAGTACTCGGCGCCGCTCAGTCTGCTCGGGGCCCATCAGCGGCGCAATGCCGCGGTCGCCGCGGCTGTCCTGCAGGCTCTCCCGGCGCCGTACCGGCCCGACGTGGAGGCGGTGGCCCGCGGGTTCGAGAGTGCCACCGTTCCCGGCCGATTGGACCGGCGGGGCAAGTGGCTCTTCGACGTGGCGCACAATCCCGACGGGGTCGCCGCACTCTGCCGCGCCCTTGGCGAGCTCAACCCTCCGCGGCCGATCCATGCGCTGGTTTCGATTCTCGGTGACAAGGCCTGGCCGGAGATGCTGGTGCAGTTGGATCGCGTGGTGGATCGCGGCGTGCTGACCGTCACCCCCAGCGCCGAGGGACGGCGGTGGGACTTGGAATGGCTCCGCCGGTGGCTCAAGGACCCCACCCGTCCGCCGGCACGCGCGGCGTGGCAGCTCCTCCCGGAGTTCGCGGAGGCGCTCAAGCGGGTGCAGGAGGGCGCGGGGACGGTGTTGGTGA
>JBGPVQ010000385.1:0-3125 GCA_041491785.1 Gemmatimonadota bacterium
CAAGGGCCGATGGCCCGCGAGGTGGTGCGCGCACTCTTCGGGGAGGGGATCGTCGACCTCAAGTACTACTTTTTTCGTGAGGCCCAGGTCGACGGGATCCCGGTGATCGTCACACGGACTGGCTGGACCTCCGAGATCGGCTACGAGATATATCTGCTCGACCCGTCGCGCGGGACCGAGCTGTGGGACAGGATTCTGAAGGCCGGCGCACCGTACAACATACGGCCCACCGGGCCCAGTGATATCCGCCGGATCGAAGGCGGGATCTTCAACTGGGGCGCCGACATGACCTACGAGAACAACCCGTTTGAACTGGGACTCGAACGGCTGGTGGATTTCGACATGGCCGGCGAATGCGTGGCGATGGATGCCCTTCGGCGTATCCGCGACCGAGGCGTGGAGCACCGGATCGCGGGCGTCGAGCTGGACGGGGACCCATTCCCTGCGTTGAACTTCACCAAGTGGCCGGCCCAGGCTGAGGGCCGACCGGTCGGACAGGTGACCTCGGCGATCTACTCCCCCAGGCTCAAGAAGAACATTGGCTACTGCTGGCTCCCAACTCCGCTTGCCGTGCCGGGCACCGCAGTGAAGGTGGCCAGCGAGTGGGGATGGCGTACCGCCAGGGTCACCCCCATGCCGTTCGTCGATCCGCAGAAACGGATTCCGGTGTCGTAACTGCCGGGTGGGTGGACGGGGAGGGCGCGACGGAACTCACCGCATGGGCTGTCCGCCGCCGGGCCGTCAGCCCGGCGGCAGCAGCCAGTTGACGACGTCCTGGGCGGAATAGCGGGTTCTTCCCTGCAGGAATTGCCCGATGAGCTCCAGGTCGTCGCCGCTGGTCACCAGAGGTTGCTCCACCGTGCCGTCCTGGCGAACCTGTCCCAGGCCGATCGTCGCGGTGAGCCCGTTGCAGAGGCAGCGGCGGCCCTCGGCATCCTCGAGCCGACCACCCTTCTTCAGATAGGCTTCGATCGGCTCGCCCGGACAGCGGTAGCCGATCTTTCCATCCGGCGTGCGATAGGCCACCCGAAGGCCACCGAGATCGCAGATGCGCTCGCGAGTGACCGGCGCGCTGGGATCATCGCTCCAGTGCACCACCTTGAATGGATATCCTGTGGGGGAAGCCCTGGGGTCGGTGAACACCTGGACCGCTCCCTTGAGTGCGCACGCCAGTACCGACCGCTTGAGTTCCTCGGTCAGCCCCGATTCGTCGCAGTAGGCAAACAGCGTTCCTACCTGGATGCCCGCCGCGCCGGCCGCCCGCGCCTCGCGCAGCCGTTCGGGGCGCCCCGCGCCGCCGGCCAGCCAGAAGGGAAGGCCGAGCTCGGCGATCTTGGCGAGGTCCACCTCGTCCCGTTCGCCGTACAGCGGCTCGCCCCGGAAATTGTATCTCGGTTCTCCCCGGGGCGGTGCGTTGTGGCCGCCGGCGGTCGGTCCTTCGATCACGAAGCCGTCTACCCGGCCGGACGCCTTCCGCGCCAGCATCGTGGCGAGCGAATTGCTGGCGATGATCGCGAGAAACTTCGGGCGAGTGAGCGGCGGCGGCACCGCGGTCCAGTACTCCGCCGGGTCGAGTGAGATCTGTTCCACCTCTCCCGACGCGAGCCCCTCCACCTCGAACCGCAGCGTGGCCGGCTGGTGCTCGGCCAGCCGATCGAGGGCGGCCGGAATTTCCCGGGGAATGCCCGCGCCCATCAGGATGTAGTCCACGCCAGCGAGCATCGCCCCATAGAGCATGGCCAAGTTGGGCAGCTGCACCTTGGTCAGCAGATTCATCCCGACCGGAAACCGGTGTCCCTCCCTGGCGAGCCACACCTCCACGAACGCACCCAGCATGCTCACCTGCTGCCGGGCCGAGCTCACCTTCTGCTTGTATACCGACAGCAGACGGTAGGGAGTGCCGGGGGGGCGGCCCGCATGGAGGAAATAGCGGCGCAGTGCGTCGGATGCGACGCCCGGCATGGGGAAGCACTCCATCGCGCGCCGGACGTGCCCGCCCGGATCGCCGTCTTGCAGCCGACGCACCAGAATCGTATCGAGGGCAGTGCCTGACACGACGCCAAGATGGCCCAATCGGGAGACCGCCCGGGCGAGCCTCCAGTTGGAGACGCCCACCCCCATTCCGCCCTGGATGATCAGCGGCAGCGCGGCGGCGGTGACCATCCCGACTATTTAGACCGGAATTCGTGAAGATTGCCGGAAATGAGTGTGAGGCCTCCCCATGTTGCTAACCCGCTCGACGCCTGGGCCAGTACCGTACCGGCCCGCCCCACCTCCTGCTGGCGCTACTTCCCACCGGCCCGTAGAATTTGCAACCGCCGCGCCCCGCCCTTTGTCGTCCCTGTTTCCCGGAGGCTTGTCCATGCCTACTCAGTCCGTCACACGCCCGCTCAGTATTGTGCTCACGCTTGTCGGCATCATGTTCGTTGTTGGGATCTACCCGCTCACCAGAGTGTGGCCGGCGGGCTGGAGTTGGCTGCCGGCGCAGCCGCAATATCTCAGCATGATCCTTGGGATTTATGCAACACTAGGTGTGTTCCTGCTTCTGGCCGCGCGCAACCCGCTCCAACACCTCAGCTTGATCTGGTTCACGGTTTGGTCCAGCCTCGTACACGCGGGCATCATGGCGTACCACTCCATTCAGGATTCGACACAACGCGGCCATCTTTGGGGAGATGTCGCTGCGTTACTGGTGGTGGCAATTGTTCTGGGCGCGTTGACGCCGAGGCGGGGCGCGGCGGCGGCCTGATACTTCCCGACCAGGTAGTATGGACACCCGGCAGTTCTACGACGACTTGGCTGAGTACTACGACCTGATCTTCGAGGACTGGAACGCCAGCATGTCGCGCCAGGGCACCGCGATTACCCAGCTGATCGAGCAGGAGCTCCGCGGACCGGCCGCGTCCCCTGGGTCGCTGCGCATCCTCGACGCCGCTTGCGGGATCGGCACCCAAGCCCTGCCGCTTGCGGCCCGGGGCTTCCGAGTCACCGGCCGAGACTTGTCGCCTGCCGCTGTGACACGAATGGGGCGGGAGGCTGCGGCGAGAGGGGTCACCGTCGATGGAGGGGTCGCCGATATGCGCTCCCTCCTGGCAACGGTTAGCATCCCGTTTGACGCGGTGCTC
>JBGPVQ010000386.1:0-3124 GCA_041491785.1 Gemmatimonadota bacterium
GCCTCGGTGCCGAAGAGTTTCTTGATCCGGACCGGCGCCAGCGCCGAAAGAATGTCGCGCACCAGGGTCGGGCGGCTGATCGGATTCATCGGGCAATGGTACCGCCCGGACGACCGTCCCGCTAGATCGCCAGCGCCGCCGCCAGCTCGGCGTCGAGTCCGGCCACCGCGCAAATCCGCGCGATGGTTTCCCCGATCTTGTTGTTCGGCGTCGATGCTCCGGCGGTGATTCCCACCGTCCGGACCCCGTCCAGCCAGCCCGAAGCAGTCGCCTCCCCGCCCGTGCCGATCGGCCGGTGGCGGATGCCACCGGTCTCCAGGTCAACGCCTTCGGAGTCCTCGATATGAAAGGTCCGAACCCCGCGGCTCGAACAGAGTTTGGCGAGATGCGTCGTATTGCTCGAGTTGTACCCGCCGACCACCACCATCAGGTCGGGCGGCTCGGCCAGGAGCTGGAGCACTGCATCCTGCCGCTCCTGGGTGGCGGAACAGATGGTGTCAAAGGTGCGCACGTGGTCGGGCGCGGCCGCCTCTCCGTAGGTGCGCACCATTGTCCGCCGCACCTCCTCGGCGATCGCGAGCGACTCGGTCGACAGCATGGTGGTTTGATTGGCGAGCCCCACGCGGGTCAGATCCCGGGAAAAATCGAATCCCGGCGACATGGCGCCCTCGAAGCGCTTGGCCAGGGCGGCGGCGTCTCCCGGATGCTCGATGAAGTCGCACACCGCCCGGGCTTCGTCCATGTTGAGCACCACCAGATAGCGCCCCCCGGGGTACTTCATCACCTGGCTCGCGGTGGCCTTGGTTTCCTCGTGCCACTGCTTGCCGTGAATCAGCGCGGTGAACCCGTCGCGGGCATAGCTCTCGACCCGTTTCCACACGTTGAGCACCGAGCCGCAGGTGGTGTCCACCATGATGCAGCCGATCTGCTTGAGCCGCTCGAAGTCGTGGATGGTGACCCCGAAGGCCGGCATGATGACCACGTCGTCGACCGTCAGGTGCCCGAAGTCGAACTCGCCCCCGGGACCGCGGTCGAGGAAGGCGATGCCCATCGCCTGGAGTTTCGTATTGACGTGCGGATTGTGGATGATTTCCCCGACCAGATGCAGGCGGTGGTCGGGAAACTTCGTCCGGGTCTCGTAGGCGTAGTCCACCGCCCGGTCCACTCCGTAGCAGAAACCGAATTCCCGCGCCAGCCGGAACAACAGCGGACCCACTTCGAGCCGGTAGCCCCGGCTGCGGAGAGTCTCGATCAGGTGGGAGTGATAGTCCGCGGAGAGCAGGCCCTCGATCTCGGCCTTGAGCCCGAAACCCCGCCGGAAGTACGTTGCGTCGGCCATCGAGGAAATCTACCCGGCCGGCTACCGGTTGGCGCGGCCGCAGAGTCCGACCGCCGGGGTGAGGTCGAGACCGGTGAAGCTCCCCGTCAGCCGGAGGGAGTCGCCCCCGGCGGGCGGGCGGAGCTGCACGTCGAACCTGGCCGACGCGCGCCGCGACCCTCCTTCAGTGACCGTCACCCGTCCACTTACCGATTCGAAGGCTTTGAGCTCGGTCCCCGTCATCAGCCGCAGCGCCGCGCTCGCTTGCGGACGGCCCCGGATCCCGAGCCGGGCCTGGTAGACCGGATAGTCACCCACCTGCAGCGTATCCTGTGAGGCCAGCGCGAACCCGACCGCGGTGTCGTTCCGCTCCGCGAGCACCTCGAGCAGAGAGTCGCGGGCGCACCAGCGCGCCGTCGCCGGCCCGGAGAACTTCCCCAGGAAGGCACCACCCCATTCCACGCTGACCATTCCAGCGCCCGAGCCGGAGGTCCCGGCTCCGGAACGGCAGGCGGCAAAGAGGAGAACCGGGAGCAGGAGGATGCGCCGCATCGCTGAAAGCTAGGTCGCGTCAGGCGCGCGGGCTACCGCGCGGCACCGAAGACGATATCAAAGCGAAGCGCGGTGTTGGAGGTACGCGGCGCAATCGGCGCGCTCAGATCGAGCCGGAGGAGTCCGTTGAGGAAGGAAAGGCCCGCACCACCTCCCACCAGTACCCGGCGCGCGGAGAGCCCGTCGAGCGGACCGGCCTGGCCGGCATCCACGAAGAAGACCGGCCGCACCGTACGGCGCCAGGGAGAGACGTCGGCCTGCAGCGACCAGAACGCGTCCCCCCGCTGGGTTCCGTAATCGAAGCCGCGCACACTCCCCTGCCCGCCGGTGCGGAACTGGTACTGGGAGATGGTCGGCCGCGTGGCCAGCCCGGCGCGAGCGCGAAGGGAAATTCCGGTTCGCCCCCCGATCGGCTGGCGCCATTGCCCGTAGAGCCGCGCGGTCCCTCGCTGGCCATCGGTGGAGGCAACGCCGTCCAGGTTGAGCTGCCAGCGGGCTCGGCCGGTCAGGCCGTCGAGGCGGACGAACACCGCACCGAAGTCGCCCTCGTCGATCGGCGGATTGGGACCCAGCACGCCGTCTCCCCCGAAGAGATCGTTGAGCCAGGCCGTGGCTTCACCGGTAGCCGAGCGCTGATGCTCGAAGCGCCCGCCCAGCGCGAGCTCCGCGGAGCGGCCGAAGCCGGTCTCCCAGGTGACCGACCCTCCGGTCGCTCGGAAGTACTCCGCTTCGTCCCGTGCCGATACCAGAGCGCGGATCGCGTTCCCGGCCGAGAGCCCCCTGCTCCAGGGATCACCTTCGGACAAGTCGTGATATGCCGAGAGGGTGAGCTTCCCCGATGGTGCGTCACGCACCAGCGAAAGCCGGCCGGTCGGTCGCTTGTCGGAGAATCCGAATCGCGCAGTTCCGAACAGCGAGGTGTACCGGAGCGCGCGCACATCCACCTGATAGCCCAGACCGATGGAGCTGCCCTGCACCCGGTTAAAGCGGAAGGCGTCGGCCAGGCGCTCGTACGAAAATCCGGTCTTCCCCGCTCCGGTCACCTCCCGCGGCAGTCCCTCGACCAGGTCGGCGAGCTCCTTCTGCATGTCCTTGTAGCGCCGCTCGTCCTGGCCGGTGACCTGAAGCTTGAGGGAATCCCCCCATTCGGCATAGCGCTTGAGGGAGTCGCGAGGGGCCCGGCGAATCTCATAGCGACCGCCGCCGGGCAGAACGCCGGCCGACTCGCGCACTCGAGTGCTGTCGCCGCGCAAC
>JBGPVQ010000387.1:0-3106 GCA_041491785.1 Gemmatimonadota bacterium
CTGGGGCCGGGTGAGCCGGTAGAACAGCACGGCCCCCGCTTGGTGAGCCTGGGGAGGGTGGAAGGGTCGGCCGTTTCCTGGGATGACACGTCCGCCGCGCCGGCCTTGGCGGGAATATCCATGCCGACCGGACCGAATTGTGCGGGGGTCCCCGGCAACGATCCTCCGTTCCGCCACCCCAGCCGCCGAGGCGTTCGCGGAAGGTCTGGAGAACCCGCGCCGTTTCGTAGATGGCGCCGGGGCCCCGGGCGTGGGTGGAGTCGATCCGCACCAGACGCTGGAACGGATGTTCCGGCTCGAGGACCGTGTCGAGGTGCCCGATCAGCAGGAGGTGCGGCCCCTGCCCGGTCCGTTCCGCAATCCAGTGCCCCGCGTGCGCATAGGGGCCTCCGTCTTCCCAGCGCGTCGCAAACCCCGGCGTGCCGAGCTCGGCTCGCAGCGTCTCACCGGGCGATCGCGTATTCTTAGCGGGTCCTTCGTCGGAGATTATCGAGTCCCATGCGCACCTCCCTCACCAGCCTCGTCCTCGCCGCCGCGCTCACCTCGTCAGCCCACGCCCAGGCCGCCCCGCCGAAAGCAGTCCCCAAGCCCGCCACGATGGAAACCGGTCCGGGCGGTTGGATCAAGGAATTCGGCACCATGTGGACCTTCGAGTCGCCGCCGCTGGCCTACTGGAAGGGACAATACGGCTTCGAGCCGCCGGCGGGATGGCTCGATCACGTCCGGCTCTCCTCGGTCCGGATTCCCGGCTGCTCGGCGTCGTTCGTGTCGGATCGCGGTCTGGTGATGACCAATCACCACTGCGCCCGCGCCTGCATCACCGCGGTATCGCCTCCGGACACCAGCTACCAGGACGCGGGATTCGTGGCCCGATCCGACGCCGAGGAACGGCGCTGTCCAGGAATGACCGCCGACCAGCTCCAGTCCATCGAGGATGTGACCGCTCGGGTGCGCGCCGCCGTCACCGCGAAGGTCCCCGGCCGGCAAGTGGAGCAGCGTGATTCCGCCATCACCTTCATTACGGGCGAATGCGCCGGGTCCACCGGGTTGCAGTGCCAGGTGGTGACGTTCTACCAGGGCGGGAAATACTCCCTCTACCGCTACAAGCGGTATAGCGACCTCCGCCTGGTGATGGCGCCGGAGGAGCTCACCAGCTTCTTCGGTGGAGACCCCGACAACTTCACCTACCCCCGCTTCGATCTCGACCTGACCCTGGTGCGAGTGTACGAGAACGGCCAGCCGATGAAGGCCGAGCATTATCTGCGCTGGAACAGCGACGGCGTGAAGGAGGGCGATCTAACCTTCGTGGTGGGAAATCCCGGCTCCACCGGGCGCCTCCTGACCGTGGCACAAATGGATTTCCTGCGCGACGTGACCTATCCGGCGCAGCTCGCGGGATACAAGGAGCAGATTGCGATCTACAAGGACCTGATGGGTCGAAACGAGGCGAACCGGCGCCGGTACGAGAATACGGTCTTCGGCCTCGAAAACTCTCAGAAGGCGGTCAAGGGGTATCTGAGCGGCCTGGTGGACGCCCGCATCATGTCCCGGAAGATTGCTTTCGAGAACGACTTCAAGGCGCGGATCCTCGCCAAGCCGGACCTCCGCCTTAAGTATGCAAAGGCCTGGGACAACATCGCCACGGCCCAGAAGGAGCTGGCCTCCTTCGCGGTCGCGCAGCGCTACCAGGGGTTCGGCGGCGGCTCGACGCTCCTGGTCCTGGCTGCGAACCTGGTCCGGCTTCCGGCGCAGAGCAAGCTTCCCGACTCGCTCCGGATGCCAGTCTATCGCGCCGATGGGCCGACTCGCGTCAAGGCGCAGCTCCTTCGCGACGCCGCGATCGACCCGGATGTGGAACGGCTTCTCCTCGCGGCCCAGCTTCGGATGGCGCAGCGCGACCTCCTCGCCGGCGATCCCTTCCTGGCCGCGGCGCTGGGGGGGCGGAGTCCGGAGGTGGCCGCCGAATACCTGGTGAACGGCACCAGGCTCGGCTCCGTGGAGGAGCGGAAGAAGCTGCTCGACGGGGGAGCCGCCGCGGTGGCCGCGAGCGACGATCCGATGATCGTCCTAGCGCGCAAGATTAATCCGCTCGCCACAGCGCACGCGATGCATGCGCTCAAGCTCAACACCACCATCTCCGCGAACGTCGAGCTGGTGGGTCAGGCCATCTATGCCGCGTACGGAGAGAGCCTCCCGCCAGACGCCACCTTCACCCTCCGGATCAGCGATGGCGTGGTGAAGGGGTTTCCCTACAACGGCACCATTGCCCCGTGGAAGACCAGCCTCTACGGTCTCTTTGCCCGGAACGCGGAATTCGACGGCAAGGCGCCCTTCCAGCTCGCGCCGCGCTGGGAAGCGGCGCGCAGCACACTCGACCTCTCCACCCCGATCAATTTCGTCAACACCGCCGACATCATCGGCGGCAACTCCGGGAGCCCGGTGATCAACCGGAACAGCGAAGTCGTGGGCCTCATCTTCGACGGCAACATCGAGTCAGTACCCAATCGCTTCATCTTCACCGATGAAGTGGCCCGATCGGTGGCGGTACATACCCGGGGAATCATCGAGGCGCTCCGCAAGGTCTACGGGTCCGCCCGACTGGCCGATGAGGTGGAAAGCGCCGGAGTGAAGAAGTGAGATCCGCCGGCGCCGCCATCG
Source organism: Gemmatimonadota bacterium (assembly GCA_041491785.1). GTDB lineage: Bacteria > Gemmatimonadota > Gemmatimonadetes > Gemmatimonadales > GWC2-71-9 > JABFSM01. Next base: position 2,659 of record JBGPVQ010000387.1, read on the forward strand.
CGGCTCTGGCGCTGGCCCTCGGCTGCACGCCCAAGTTTCCTGGCTCCACCCGCGGCGGGGATGAAATCGCCTCGGCTCCGCGCCGGCTCCCCACCGGCGCCACTCTCGACCCGGTCGGGCGGACCACGCCCATCGGGCAGTACCCGCTCGCGATGGCGCCGACGCCGGAGGGAAACCGGGTCGTCTTGTTGCTCGACGGCTACCGCGACAACGGCATCCAGGTCGTGGAACCCTCAACCGGCCGGGTGGTTCAGACCATTCTCCAGCCGGCGAGCTTCGTCGGCCTCTCCTTCGATGCCGCCGGGCAGAGGCTCTACGCTTCCGGCGGTAACCAGGACGTGATCTACCGCTACGAGTGGCAGGCTGGTGCGGCCCGGCTGCTCGATAGCATGGTCCTCGCCGTCAAACAACCGCGGCGATCGGGCACCCGATATCCGGCGGGGCTCGC
>JBGPVQ010000388.1:0-3106 GCA_041491785.1 Gemmatimonadota bacterium
GTCGGCACCGCCCATCTGGCCGACATGAGCGACATCCGCCTGCTGGATGATTTCTCGCCGGACGGCGCGCGCCGCTTCCGGCGCGAAGCCCGGGACGACTACGATCTGCGAGTGTACCGCGTGAACCCGCCGGCCCGGTGACGCCCGAGACGCTCCCGGGTTCTCTGACCTTGCGCCGGATGCCGGTGCTCGGGCTCACCATCGCGATCGTGGTGGGCACCGGGCTGGGACTCCGCGGCGTCCTGCGCAGCGTCGCGGACCTCTACCCGGACGCCCTCCCGCCGCAGCCGTTCTTCGTCCCGGCCCACGCGCTGCTCCTCTACCTGGCGATGCCCCTCGCCCTACTCGGCGCGGTCGGCATGCTCCTCGCGCCGGGGTTCCTCCTCGCGCTGGTCGCCGGAGGCTCGCGCCGGTTCGGGATGCTCGCGGCCGCCAGCTTCGGCGGTGCCTTGCTGCTCCGGGCGCTCTCCCATGCCGCGCTCAAGCTTTCGGGCGTCGTGCCGCTGGAAGTGGGCACCTTTACCCTGACCGAGGTGGCACTGGATGCCGCCCTGCTCGGGCTCCTGGCCCTGCGCCTTCAAAGCGGACGGCCGGTGGCCCTGCCGGCGGAACCGGAGGACCGGCGCCGCCTCGGGTGGATGGTTGCGATCGTCGTCCTCACCGCGGTCCTCTTGCTGCCCGCCCTCTTCTGGCAGGACCTGACGGACGATGGGCTCGAGGCGCTCGAGATCGGCCGCTCCCTGGCAACCCACATCGTGCCGCGGTTCCCGACCTCGCCCAGTGGGCTATTGGGCCTTGGAATCGGCATGCTTACGATGGCCTATCCCAACGGCTGGTTCGTGAGCCTGATCGGCCCTGTCGAGGCGGCGGCCCGGCTGCCCCTGGCGCTCTACCTGCCGCTGCTCTTTGCGGTGATCACCGGCCTGATTGAGTGCCGCTCGCCCCGTCGCCTCGGCGTGATGGCCGAGGGGTCGATTGTCCTCGTGCTCGCGGCATTCGTGGTCACGATGGTGTTCAGCGCCAGCTATACGACATACTCCGCCGATGCGTCCGCGCCGGCGGCCTTCGAGACTCTGACCGTTCTCTGCATCGCCGCGACGATCCTCTTTGCCTGGGAGGGACGCACCGGGTGGATGCTCGGCTTCGCGCTGCTGGCGTACTTCGCCCGCCCCACCGGCCTGCTGGTGCTCGGCCTATTGGCTCTCGGAACCGTGGCTCTCTCCCCGGCGGAACGCCGGGGCCAGCTCATCCGCCTGGGCGGGGCCATCGCCCTCTGCCTCGGCGCAGCGGTGCTGTATGAAAAGGTCTTCCTGCCGCGGGCGGCACACGGCTTGGGCGTGGCATACGCCTCCGGTTCGATCCTCAATCGCGTCCGCTATCTGACTTTCACCGACGTCCGGCGGGTACTCTACCTGGTGGTGCCGGGCGGCATTCTGCCTGCCCTGGCCCTCCTTACCTGGCGCCGCCAGGACCCGCTCGCCCGGCAGCTCACTCTGTTCTGCGTGCTCTACTTTCTGTTCTTCTACCCCCAGGCCTTCATCGCCCTGCACCATTTCGTGCCGGTCATGATCCTGCCGGTCGTGGTGTATTGGCGGGTGGCGCTCGCCGGCAATGCCCGTTGGCCGGGGGGCGCTGCGGCGCTCGCTGCCGCACTCAGCCTCGTGATTTCGCTGCCGCGCTCGTTCCCCTTGGACCGCTCCATTCGGGCGCTCGGCAAGGCGACGGACGTGAGGGTGGGAAACCTGAATGGGGACTGGCCGGCGTATCGCCAGGCGCTGCACGGCCGCATCGGCCTCAGTTCTCTATTCCACCCGGAGTGGGAGGTGGCCAATCCGGCGCGGGAGCGCGTCGGCGCGCCGCTGGGAATGCTCTACTACGCCTCTCGCGGGCGCACCGCAGCGGACACGGTGAACTACGTGATCCAATTGGAGGGAGCCGCCCCACCCGCCGGATTCACCGCGGTGGCGATGAAGGGCGGGCTGGCGGTCTTCGTGCGGGACACCGCTCGCTGGCGGCGTGACCGGGAAACACCCCCGCGCCCCGACTTCCGCGCGGCGCTCTACGACATCCCCCGTTCCACGCTCTACCGCTTCATCGGCGTCCCGGAGCACGCCTACCAGCTGGACCTGGCGCGGGTGCCCGGGCTGTGGCGGCTCTTCTGACTCCCCCCGGCTTAGCCCGCCGCGGTGACTTCGACCCCCGACGACGGTCGCAAGCCGAGGCGGGACTGCAGAAGCAGGAGGAGGGACGGCTTGCCTGCGGCTGCGTCGTGCGCTACATGACGAAACAGGAGCGCGAAGACCATGAGGCCCAGTAGGCGCAGGTAGGCAAAGGGGAAGACCTCGTGAACCGGCACGAGAAAGACCAGAAACCAGGCGACCGCCAGTAGCGCAGCATCGGTGATACTCCGGATGGCCAGCACCAGCGCGAGGGCGGGGAGCAGGGCAAGGACAAGGTGATGGGGCCATACGGAAGGCGAGCCGACCAGCATCACCAGAGACAGGACCACGATCGCGGAGCCCGCGACCCGTTCGGATCGCTCCCCGGTCTGCACCAGCAACCCCTCCCGCGCCGGCCGCCAGCCCCACCAGCCGGCCAGTGTCGCGCATCCGAGCTGAAGCAGAGTCGCCAACGGACGCTCCATCTGGCCCAGTGACACGCCGGCAAATCGCGTCGTGTTGTGCAAGAGCGCGGCGACTGAGGCGTTGCGGATGCCGTACTCCTGCAATCCCGCCAGCTGCCGCAGAAATTGTGCGTAGTAGTCGAAGGAGTTGATTGCCGATGTGGCGACGACCACGCCCACGGTCGTCGCCACGAACCACGCGCACCAGCGCCATTGCCTCAGGAAAACGAACGGCAACGCGAGCAGAACCGGGTACACTTTCAAGTGCGCCCCCAGCGCCACGGCCACCGCGCTCAGGGCGACATGGCGTGGGAACAGCAGCAGGCCCGCCAGGACCAGGTTGGCCACGTACAGGTTGATCTGCTGGGCCGCCAGCGTGTCGGCGACCGGCACGTTGAAGGCCAATGCGAGCAGGACCAGCGTCGCGGCCAGCAGCCGGCCGGCCCCGAGCCGCTGGAGTGCGGCATACAGCAGCACGACAAA
>JBGPVQ010000389.1:0-3104 GCA_041491785.1 Gemmatimonadota bacterium
AGAGGCTCACGGTGCGCACGTCGTCCTCGATGATCTGGGTCAGGCTGACGACCCCCTCGCGCTCGCCACAGTGGCTGCACTTCACGCCGGCGGCGCCTCCACCGCGAAGCCGGCGGCGGGGGAGAGCGTCCCCTCGCTCAGGGCCAGCACCCGGTCGGCACGCCCGGCGAGCACGCGATTGTGGGTCACCACCACCACCGCCGTGTGAAACTCCCGGGCGAGCGCGGCGAACAAGGTCTGCAAATGGTCCGCGTTCTTCTCATCGAGGTTACCCGAGGGCTCGTCCGCGAGCAGGAGCGCCGGCCCGGTGGCGAGTGCCCGCGCCACCGCGGCCCGCTGCTGCTCGCCGCCGGAGAGCTGCGCCGGCAGGTGCGACCGGCGCGCGCCGAGTCCGACCGAGTCGAGGAGGGCCCGGGCCCGCTCCCGTCCGGCGTACGGCGTCGCGCCGGCGATGAGCAGCGGCATGGCGACGTTCTCCTCCGCCGTGAAATCGCCCAGCAGGTGATGGAATTGGAAGACGAACCCGATCTTCCGATTCCGGAGCGCGGCGAGCTGGTCGGGAGTCAGATCGTCGTAGGCCTCCCCGTCAAGCGCAATCCGGCCCGACGTCGGCCGGTCGAGGGCGCCGACCAGGTGGAGGAAGGTGCTCTTGCCCGAGCCGCTCTCTCCGGTCACCGCCACGAATTCCCCGCTGCCGATACTCAGATCGACGCCGCGGAGCACCTCGATGGTGCCCCCGTCCCCCCCCAGGTAGGTCTTGCGGAGATCCCGGACCTCGAGCACCGCGCTCATTGGTGCCGGATCGCTTCGACCGGCGTGAGCCCCGCCGCCGAGCGGGAGGGATGCAGTGTGGCCACGATCGCGACGGCGAGCGTGAACAGGATTACCGCGATCACGTCGAGTGGCTCCACATGCACTGGCAGGTGATCGATGAAGTACACCGCCGGATCGATTCGGATGAGCCCCGAGGCGTCGATGAGGTAGGCAACGACGAGGCCGCCGGCCACGCCGATCCCGGTGCCCACCGCGCCGATGATCGCGCCCTGGGCCAGAAAGATCCGTCCCACCGCGCCGGAGGTGAGCCCCATCGCCTGCAAGATCCCGATCTCCCGGGTCTTCTCGGCCACTACCATCGTCAGGGTGCCGACGATATTGAACGCCGCCACCACCATGATGAAGCAGATGATGAGCCCCATCGCCCGCTTTTCGAGCTGGAGCGCGCTGAACAGGCTCTGATTCTGGCTCTGCCAGTCGAGCGAGCGAAACGGATAGCCCAGCGCGCTCTGCAGCCGCTTGCCGACCTCGGGGGCATGCCACGGATCCCGTAAACGGATCTGAATGCCGGTGACGGCATCTCCCAGCCCCGCGAATCGCTGGGCGGTGGCCATGTCCATCACGACGTACCCGTCGTCGTACTGGTACATCCCGGTGTCGAAGGTGCCGGTGACCTCGAACTTCCAGAATTTGGGCACGACCCGGCCCAGCCCCCGGTTGACCTTCGCGGTGGCGGGCGACAGCAGGGTCACCACGTCGCCGGCGTAGACCGACATCCGGTTGGCCAGCCGGTACCCCAGCACGATGCCCCCGTCCACACTGTCGCTCTTGGCTTTGAGCGAAAGGGGGCGCGGCGTGATCTTCTCGGGGAGCGTGGTTACCGCGACCCTGCCGGTGTCCGGATCGAAGCCCACCACGTCCACCGCGGCGGCGTAGTCGGCGCTGTTGAGCGCCAGCGATTTGGTGAGCACCTCCGGCGCGGCGGCCACCACCTCGGGGTCCTGCCCCACCCGCGCCAGCGCGTCGCGCCAGCCGTCCATTCGAAGCGAGGTGCCGTAGATCAGCACCCGCAGGTGCGGGTTCCCCACCAAAATCCGGTCGCGCAAATCGTCGCGGAGGCCGTTCATCACCCCGAGCACCACGATGAGCGCCGCGACCCCGATGGCCACGCCGCCCACGGCGATGATCGTGGTCAGGGACGCAAACCGGGACTTCTTCCGACCGCGCAGGTAGCGCAGCGCGATGGCGCGCTCGAGGGGCGTGGGGAGGCGGCGCGACACCAGGCTCACCCGCCTCCCCGCTCCTCGCTCTTCGCGATCCCCTCCTCCGGCCGCATCGCGGGAAAGAGGATCACGTCCCGGATCGACGATTGTCCGGTGATCAGCATGACCAGGCGGTCCACCCCCAGGCCAAGCCCCCCCGTCGGCGGCATGCCGTACTCCAGGGCGCGCAGGTAGTCGGCATCGAGCGGCTGGGCCTCCTCGTCGCCGGCGGCCCGCTGCCGAGCCTGATCCTCGAACCGGCCGCGCTGGTCATCGGGGTCGTTGAGCTCGCTGAAGGCGTTGGCGATCTCCTTGCCGTTCACGAAGAGCTCGAAGCGCTCGGTCAGCGCCGGATCCTCCCGGTGCACCCGCGCCAGCGGAGAAAGCACTTTGGGATAGTCGAGCACGAAGGTCGGCTGAATCAGCTGTGGCTCCAGCACCACCTTGAACACCTCATCCAGGAGCCTGCCCCCGGCCAGTGCGTCGGCCTCGTCGCGGGAAACGCCGTGCCGGATCAGGACGGCGCGCAGCTCGGGCTCGGAGGCGGTCCGTACGTCGAGCCCCGCGCGCTCCTGAACGCCGGCCACGAACGACACCCGCCGGAACGGCGGCGTGAAGTCGATTGCGGTGGCGTCCACCGTCACCCCGGGTCCGCCGGTCGAATGCTGCACCGCACCCGCCACCATCGCCTCGGTCAATTCGAGGATGTCGGTGTAGTCCGCGTAAGCCTGGTAGCACTCCAGCATGGTGAATTCCGGATTGTGGCTGCGGTCCATTCCCTCGTTCCGGAAATCGTGCCCGATCTCGTAGACCCGCTCGTAGCCTCCCACAATGAGCCGCTTGAGATAGAGCTCGTCCGCGATCCGCAGGAACAACGGCATATCCAGCGCGTTGTGATGAGTCGCGAAGGGGCGCGCCGAAGCACCACCGTAGAGCGGTTGCAGGACCGGCGTTTCCACCTCCAGGAAACCGCGCTGGTCGAGGAACCCCCGGAGAAACCGGATCACCTCGGCCCGGGTCTCGAACACCCGGCGCACGTCGGGATGCACGGCCAGGTCGGCGTAGCGC
>JBGPVQ010000390.1:0-3095 GCA_041491785.1 Gemmatimonadota bacterium
CGTATCCGCCTTTGGAATATCAGCCAGGCCGCTACGCCTGCGATGGCGAACCCCAGGTGAACGCGAAAGACGAATGCGATGCCGAGTAGCACGCCGGCGGCAGCGAAGTACCCCGTCGAGCGGCGAGCGAGCTCGGCGCCGGACAGCGGGAGGAAACACAATCCGGCCAGAAACATCAACCCCGACCAGTTCTCCGAGGAAAACCGTACGGCCAGGTACGGCATGAACCAGATGAAGACCGCTGAGGCGAGGAGGAGTTTGCCGGACGATTCCGCGGCGAAGTCCCGCGCCAGGAGGCGGCTGAGCCGTGCGAAGACGAGCAGCGCGAGCCAACCGCTGATCAGGCGTAAAAGCAGTGCGTGGGTGAACGGATTGGGTGACCCGAGCGCGCGGGCGGCCTTGATGACGCCGAGGGCCAACACCGGTTGCAACGCCGGACGAATCTGTTGGTGAAACTCCCAAGGCAGGTCTGCAGCCGGCGTAATGCCGAGCTTGTAATCGGCGAACTCCAGGATCTGGAAGTGTTCATCCGGGTGGTAGTAGCCTTCGCTGAAAACCGCGACGAGCGTGTAGAGGCCCAGGCCGAGGTACACCAGTGTTCGATAGGAAAGGTTGGAAATCTTGGCCAAGGCGGCACTCCTGGGGCCGGGTGCCCCGACCGGAAGGGCGAGTCCTGGGGGAATGTACCGCGGTGGGCCGGCACCTGGTCGATTGCGAGCCGCCGGCCGAAAGCCGATGCCGGCCACCGCGACGATTTACGCTTCCACCACCGGCCCCGATGCCGATTTCCTCTTCGCGCCGATCGACGTCTATCCCGACAACACCAAGGATCCCGATCCCAACCCGACCAACGTTAGATTGGGTCGGTACCAGCAGCTCCTTCGGGGTGAGCCGATGCGGGGCCGACTCCGCCGCGGGCACTGAATCATGGTCCAGCTCCAGAGCACCAATCGCAGCCAGGCTCGGAGGCCACATGGCGGGGCAGACCACGCGCTTCTCGACGATCTGGAACATGAGCTTCGGCTTCCTGGGCATCCAGTTCGGCTGGGGCCTCCAGATGGCCAACATGAGCGCGATCTACGAGTACCTGGGGGCGAAGCCCGACCAGATCCCCATGCTCTGGCTCGCGGCGCCGCTCACCGGGCTCCTGGTCCAGCCGATCATCGGCCACCTGAGCGACCGCACCTGGTCCCCGCGTCTCGGGCGCCGCCGTCCCTTCTTCCTCGTCGGCGCCATCCTCAGTTCGTGCGCGCTCATCGCCATGCCGAATTCGAGCAGCCTCTGGATGGCGGCCGGACTGCTCTGGATCCTCGATGCGTCGATCAATGTGTCGATGGAGCCGTTTCGGGCCTTCGTGGCGGACCTGCTGCCTCCGTCCGAGCGGACGCGGGGCTTCGCCATGCAGAGCTTCTTCATCGGGTTCGGCGCGGTGATCGCGTCGGCGCTGCCCTGGATGATGAGCAACTGGTTCGGCGTGGCGCCCGGCACGCCGGGAACGATTCCAGTCACCGTCCGGCTGTCGTTCTACATCGGCTCGGCGGCCTTCTTCGGCGCGGTGCTCTACACGATCCTGACGACGAAGGAGAAGCCGCCGGCCGACCTCGCGGAGTTCCAGCGGCAAAAGGCGGCGAGCGCTGGCCTTGCGGTGGGCGCCCGCGACATCATCGCCGCCGTGAAGGCGATGCCCGATACCATGCGGCAACTGGCGCTGGTGCAGATCTCGACCTGGCTCGGCCTCTTCTGCATGTGGCTGTACTTTCCCGTGGCGGTCGCGACCAACGTGTTCGGCGCCCCCGATCCGAGCTCACCGCTGTATCAGCGCGGGGTCGAATGGGCCGGTATCTGCTTCGGCGCCTACTCGGCGGTCTGCTTCGGTTTCGCCTTCTTCCTCCCGCCGCTGGCCAAGAAGCGCGGGCGCAAGGGAACCCACGCCATCTGCCTGCTGGCGGGCGCGGCGGGCCTGCTCTCGGTGGCCGTGATCACCAATCCCAGCCTGCTGTTGCTGTCGATGGTGGGAGTCGGCATCGCATGGGCCAGCACCCTCTCGATGCCCTATTCGATGCTGGCCGGCGCCATTCCAGCCGGAAAGACCGGGATCTACATGGGGATCTTCAATTTCTTCATCGTGATTCCCGAGATCATCGCGTCGCTGGGTTTCGGGTGGGTGATGTCGCACCTGCTGCACAACAACCGGATGGCGGCGGTGATCGCGGGAGGGGTGTTCCTCGCCCTGGCGGCGCTGCTCGTTGCCCGGGTGAACGACCGCACCGAGGCCGCCGCGTGAGGCGGACGCTGGTGCGGGTGCTGGCCGCCGGTTGCCTGGGGGCGAACGTGGCCGCCGGCCAGGCGCCGGTCATCGAGAAGGTCGAGCCCCCCAACTGGTGGACCGGATCGACGATCAACCCGGTGCGCGTGCTGATTCGCGGCCGCAACCTGACCGGGGCGCAGGTGCAGTGCGCGCGGGTGCGGTGCGCCGGCCTCGGCGTCAATGCCGCCGGCACCTACGCGTTGGTCGACGTCACCATTGTGGGCGCGGTCAGACCGGGGCGCTATCCGTTCACACTCCGCACCGCCTCCGGCAGCGCCGAGGTCCCGTTCGAGCTCACCGCGCCGCTTGCGCCGGCGGGACGGTTCCAGGGCTTCGGGAAGGATGACGTCCTCTACCTGGTGATGCCTGACCGCTTTGCCAACGGCGATCCCGCCAACGACGATCCGGCGGTCTCGCGGGGCCTCATGGACCGCACCAAGGCACGCTTCTACCACGGCGGGGACCTGGCCGGGGTGCGCCAGCACCTGCCCTATCTCAAATCGCTGGGGATCACCGCGATCTGGCTCAACCCGATCTACGACAACAACAACGAGCTCAACAAGAAGGAAGTCTACGACGGCCAGCCCATCACCGATTATCACGGGTACGGCGCCACCGATTTCTATGCGGTCGATGAGCACTTCGGAGACCTGAAGGGCGTGAGGGAGCTGGTCGACGCGGCCCACGCGCAGGGCATCAAGATCATCCTCGACATGGTGGCCAACCACACCGGCCCGTACCACCCGTGGGTGAAGGACTCGCCCACGCCCACCTGGTTCCACGGGAC
>JBGPVQ010000391.1:0-3081 GCA_041491785.1 Gemmatimonadota bacterium
AAGCTCACTACCGGCAAATGGTACACGCCGAGCGGCCGCTCGATTCAGGCCGAGCACGATCGGCTGGAGGACGACCGGTTCGTGGAGTACGCCAAAGACTCGGTGCCGGGCGACTCCACCCACAAGCGGCCGATCTTCAAGTCGGACGCGGGACGAAAGATCCTGGGCGGCGGCGGAATTACGCCGGATGTCGTGGTGCCCCCCGATACCACCTCGATCGCGGAGCGGGAGTTCCTCAAGGCGATGGCCCCGCACTTGCAAACGGAGTACGTGACGCTGTACAACTACGCCATCGAGATCAAGCCTACGCTTACCCGAGATTTCAAGGTGACCCCGGCGATGCGAACCGAATTTTTCGACCGGCTGGTGAAGGCCAAGGTGCCGGTCCAGCGGGCGCAATTCGACGGGGTCCCCGATCTGGTGGACCGGCTGATCGAGCGGCAGTTCGCGACGCTGGCCTTCGGCGATTCCACCGCGTTCCGGCGCGGGCTGCGCGAGGACGTGCAGATGAAGGCCGCGCTCGACCTGCTGCACCGGGGCACTACCCAGCGACAACTCCTGGCGCTGGGTCTGACCGAGGGAAAGAAATCCCAGTAGCGCGTTAGCCTCCGGTCGTTCCCGTCAGGATCCCATGGCGGATCCTGACCGCCTTGGGCGAGGCGACGGGATCGAACTCCAGCCGCTCATCAACCACCGTTTCCCGGCGGACCTTCAGCTGAAAGGTCCGCTCTGCTCCGTTCCGCCGCACGATGACCGGGATGACGCTCCCCTCCGCCTTTCCGTACCGGGCGCGGAACAGCTCGCCGAAGTCCTCCCCCTTGACCGCGATGTCGCCCACCTTGACCAGCTCGTCACCCGGCTCGATGCCGGCCTCCCGGGCGGCACTTCCCTCGGTGACCACGGTCACCATGACATGGCTGCTGTCGGAGATGGTGTTGACGCCCATTCGGAGCTCGTGGGTAGTGTCGGCGTGCAGGCGGACGCCCCCGAGCGGGGCCACCGCGCTCCAGGGGAACGGCTCCCGCCCTTCCACGTATTTCGCGGCGAACTCGGCGAAGGACCGGCCGGCGGCCGCGGCGCTCACGGCGGCCCACCACTCGGCGGTGGTGAATCCCCTTCCAGCCTTGTAGTCGGACTGGTAGAGCCCCCGGAAGACGTCGTCGAGCGATCTGCGATTGTCGGTTGCGTCGCGAATCAGAACATCGATGAAGAATCCGGCGAGCGAGCCCTTGTCATAGTAGATGTCCTCGGTCCCGTCGGCCGGCTTGATCCAGGTGCTGAGCGAAGCGTCCTCCAGTGCCACCGGCACCGTCTGGTCGGTGTGGCGCCGCTTCCCGTCGGTGACGTTGAGGAAGACGATCGAGTCGATCACGCCGCCCCGGGTTAGGCCCAAGTCGGCGTAGTAGTCGGTGATGCCCTCGCTCACCCACAACAGCGCGGTGGGCTCCGGAATGTCGTACCGATAGGGGACCATTTCCGCCGGCCTCAGGCGCTTGACGTTCCAGGAATGGAACATCTCGTGGGCAGTGATCGAGGAGAGCAACGGCGTGCCCATGAATCCGGGATTATAGATGCCGACGTGCGAGCTCTGATGTTCCAGTGCGCTGCCGCCACCGTAGGACGGCTCGAAGATGAGCATGGTGGAGTAGTTCTTCCACGGCGTCTCTCCGAAGACTTTGGCCTCCTCGGGTGCGAACTGCGCCAGGTGGCGCCAGAGCAGCTGGCGCGCGGGGCCCTTGAACTGCGCGGCGGGATAGGACGCCATGCGATGCCAGGTCCCCTGGATCTGCTGGCTGTCCACGTCGAAGCGGCCGATGAAGAATGGCATGTCGACGAGGTCGTGATAATTCGCGGCGCGGTAGCGCCGGGGGCCATCGGGCTCCATGGGGGTGAAGACCTGCCACCCGGGTGAGGTGGTGACCGAAACGGCCGCCGGAAAATCGAACCCGATTCCCTCGGGGTACGGAAAGACATTGGTCCCGTTGACGAGAAGGAAATCCGGCCGTGACCAGGCCATGGCGTTGTCGAGGGTATCGGCCAGGAAGTCGAAGCCGATCTCGACGGGCCCCGCGCCCACGGGACGAATCCGCCAGGTATCGTAATCGGTCTTGTCCCAGCCGATCGGCCGGCCGGCGCTGCTGGCGGTGAAACGGGAGACCTTGCGGGCGTAGTTGCTCACCTCATACGCACCGGGCGTCCAGGCCGGGACCGAGAGCAGCACCGGCGCGGGCCCGGAGACCTCGAAGCGCATTTCCACCTTGACGGTGCGCCGACCGGCGGTCGCGGAATCGAAGGTGAGCGCGTAGTGTATGTTGGCGACCGCGGGGCGAGCCTGGGCGGCTGCGAGGGCCGGCAGCAGCGCGGCGACGACGAGGGCAATGCGACCCGACACGATGAATCCTTTCCTCAAACGGTGCGTACGGAAATCATGCCCAACCTAAACAGGTTTTCGCGCACCGGCTTCGCGGCCGGTTTGCTGGTGCTGGGCGCCTCCGCCGCCGCCGCCCAAGCCAGTGCGCCGGATTCCTTGACGGCCGCCGAGCGCCGGACGATTGAAGCCAGCGGCCGCGATGGCTTTGCCGCGGCGCTCCTCGGGGCGCTGGCGAGCGACGGCACGCTCCTCTGGGCCGGCGCGCCGGTCGTGTCCGGGACCGATGAGGTCCGCCGCCTGCTTGCGGCGCAACGCCTGCTGGATTCCCTCCGGATCACCTGGCAGCCCTTGTACCAGGAAATGGCTGCCGACGGCTCCATGGGAATCACCTGGGGCGTGGCCGCGGTGGCGCGCGACGGCGCTCCGGCGCGCATCGGGCGCTACATCGCAGCATGGCGGCCCGAGGGCGGCGCCTGGAAGCTGGCCGCCTTCGTCGGGCTGGCGATCTACCCCGCCGCGGCCACCATTCTTCCCGAGAACCTCGGCCCGCTTCGCCGCCCTCCGGCGGTGGCATCGGGACCGGGGGCGGCGTTCGTATCCGCTGATCTCGCGTTCGCGCGGCTCGCGGCCGATTCGGGAGCGGCCGGTGCCTTCGAACGATTTGCCGCCTCGGACGCGGTCACCTTCGGCGCCGGGCTGCTGACCCGCGG
>JBGPVQ010000392.1:0-3077 GCA_041491785.1 Gemmatimonadota bacterium
AGCCTGGCGGCAAGATCGAACAATCGGGGCGAGAGTTTCTGGCCCAGCACCAGGGCGCCGAAGAGAAAAAGGACGGATTTGGCGAGCACCCCGCCCACCTGGTCGAACGAGAAGGACCGCCCGGTGTCCGCCGCCGAGATCGACCCCACGACGACCGCCAGGATCACGAGGCCCAGGACGTCGTCGATGACCGCCGCGCCGAGGATGACCTTGGCCTCGGCCGTTTCGGAGCGCCCGAGGTCCTTGAGCACCCGCGCGGTGATCCCGACGCTGGTTGCGCTGAGGGTCGCACCGAGAAAGACGTGGACGTATACGCTGTGGTCGGGAAGCAGCAGGGCGCCGACTCCCCAGCCCAGAGCGAACGGGGCAACGACGCCGAGCACCGCCACCAGCAGCGAAGGAACGCCGACCTTCATCATGTCGCCGACGGTGGATTCGAGTCCGACCTCGAAGAGGAGGATCAGGACGCCCAGCCGCGCCAGCACGTCCACCGTTGCGTCGTCCTTGATGAAATCGAGCCATGGCACGCCGATCAGCGCCAGATTGCCGAGCAGCACGCCGACGAGCAGCTCGCCCAGGACCGCCGGCTGCTTCAGCCGGGTGGCCAGGTCGCCGCCCAGCTTGGCGGCAACCAGGATCACCGCGAGCGCGAGGACGACCGGCACCACCGGATCGGCGTGGCCAGTTGGTTGCGCCAGGACGGCGGCGAGGGAGTTAGGCGAGGGGGCGAGTGCGATTGCCAGGTTCACGTGGGACCGGCCCCCGGGTCGTGGTGGCGGTACTGATGACAACCAAGTGTGCCCCGGTCTGTACCGCCTTGCAAGCGCTGGTTCGCGGTGGCATCGTTCCTCGTCGCGGCCCCGGTAACACACTCACACTGACCCGCTCCCACCCATGCGACGTATCCCGCTGATCGCGCTTCTCCTCGCCGCACCGTCGGTGGGGTTCACCCAGAGCCGCCCCTTCGGCACCCTCCGCGAGCAGGCGGAGCTCCAGCAGCAGTGGCTCGTCAAGCGGATGGATGCCGTTCTCCCCGCCCTGATGCGCAAGTACGGGATCGATCTCTGGCTGCTGCCGATGCGGGAGTACAACGAGGATCCGGTGTTCTCCTCGATCGTGGCGCCGACGACGTTCGCCGCGCGGCGGCGGACCATCTACGTCTTTTTCGATCGCGGCCCCGCCAAAGGGGTTGAACGGATTGCGCTCGGAGGCACTTCGCAGGGCGGGGTGTACGATGCGGTTCGCAGTACCAAGCCGATCGTCGGCGGCGCCGGGGTCGGGGGCCGCCAGGCCGAGCTCTGGGGTGACGAGCAGTGGCAAGTGCTCAAGCAGGTCATCGAAGAACGAAGCCCGAAGGCCATCGGGATCGACAAGTCCCGCACCTTCGCCTTCTCGGACGGCCTGTCTTCCGGCGAGTTCGAAGGCATGAGCGAGGCACTGGGCCCCGAGTGGACCCGGCGATTCCGTCCGGCGGAAGGACTCCCCGTTGATCTCATCGCCACCCGGATTCCCGAGGAAGAGGCCTTCTATCGGAAGCTGACCCAACTCGTCTGGGAGACCATCGACGAGATGTTCTCGAACCGGACCATCACTCCGGGTGTCACCCGCACCAGCGACCTCGTCTGGTGGTGGCGGCAGCGGGTGAACGACCTGGGCCTGGGGACCTGGTTCCAGCCTTCGATCGAGGTGCAGAGGAAGGGGGCCACCGACGCCCAGGTGGGCGACGATCCGATCATCCAACGCGGCGACGTGCTCCATTGCGACGTCGGGATCACGGCCCTCCGGCTCAACACCGATACCCAGCACGATGCCTATGTCCTCCTCCCCGGAGAGACCGACGCCCCGGCGGGGCTTCAGCGGGCGCTCGCCAATGCAAATCGGCTGCAGGACATCCTCTTCGAGGAAATCCGGCCGGGGCGCGCCGGCAACGAGGTGCTGGGCGCCGCGCTCACTAAAATGCGGGCCGAGAAGATCGACGGTACGATCTACACCCACCCGATCGGGATGCACGGCCACGGCGCCGGACCGCTGATCGGGCTGTGGGACTACCAGGAGGGCGTTCCCGGCAGGGGCGACCACAAGGTCATCCCCAGTATGTGGTTCTCGAGCGAGCTGCAGGCAACGACGCCGATTCCCGAATGGGGCGGCCAGCCGGTGCGGATGGCTACGGAAGAGGATTTCATCCTGGGGGCGGACGGACTGCCTCACTGGGCCCTCAAGCGGCAGGATCGGCTCCATCTGGTACGGTGAACGCCCAACCGGAGCTCCCCCGGCCCTGCGGTAGCGGCTGACCGTTCACGCGGTTGGTCGGGGCCTTCTCCCGGGCGCGGTATCGCTATATCCTACCTGCCCCATTCGGCAGGCCTGTCAGCGGGAGCGTATGTGTGAGCCAGGAACCTGAATACCTTCAGCGCCTTCGTCGGGCACAGCAAGAACAGCATGACAAGGTCGGCAAGGGGCCTTCGGAAGCCAGACCGGAGGCGACCGCGCCGCAGTACAGCCAGCCGGAGCACGAGGCGCTGCGATGGGCCCGCGAAGTGGCCGCCGGCACCGAGTTGCGATCGATCCGCAACCTCGCCGGCGCCCGATTCGCCGTGCTGGTTCGGCTCCAGAGCGCCAGCGGCCTGCGTTTTCTTTCGGTCGAGGGGCTTCCGGGCCGGGAAGCGCTCAAAGAGCGGGTCAAGCCCGGCGCCACCGTCGGCGAGGAAGTTCTCGGCGCCTACGAGGTGAAGGGCGGACGGCCGGTCACGGTGGCGATCGAGGCGGGCCAGGTGGTTCTCAAGATGGGAACCCCTCGTCCGGGAGCCAATCCGGTTAGCCCCGAGCGGATGCTCCGGAAGGCCGCAGCGGAAGCGGAGCACCGGGCGAAGACCCGGCCAAAGGGAAGAGACCGCTAACCCCGGTCAGTGGATGATGGCAAGCAACTCCAGATCGTAGACCAGGACGGCGTTGGGTGGGACCAGGTCGGAGCCCTCGGGACCATAGGCCAATCCGGGCGGGAGGATCAGTTTGCGTCGCCCGCCCGGTCGCATTCCCGGGACCGCGGCTTCCAGCCCGAGCAGCACCCCGCCACCTCC
>JBGPVQ010000393.1:0-3063 GCA_041491785.1 Gemmatimonadota bacterium
CCGGGCGCCCGGCGCGAACAAAGCGCGCATCCGGTCCCAGTCCCGAGGTTGCCCCGCGGGTCCCGAGATGACCTGATACAGCGCGGTGAGGATCGCCTCCATCGAGGCCACGTCCTCCGAGCGAGGCGCCGTCAGCCGCCGCGCCGGGAAACCACAGACCGGGGCCGGAATACCGGGAGGAGCGGCGTCGCGCCGCGACACTCCGGCGAGGGCCAGCGAAGCGAGGAGAAGGGCGGGCCCGGGGGGATCTCAATAAGTCTAGCGCGGCCCGCCGCAGGCTGCTCAATAGCCGCAGGCGAGCCCCGCGCTCGCGGCCTGCCGCGCCCGCGCCAGGGAATCAGGAAACGCGCCCCCGTCCCACACGTCGTAGGAGTGATGACTGACCTGACGGAAGCTGCCGTCCGGCCCGACAATATAGAGATAGACGTGGTACTGGGCCCCCGAGTCATTGAGCTGGGAGTTGGCCTCGTCGTACAGCCACTTCAGATTGGCGTAGGAGGCCGCCAGGGGGAACGAACCCGAGCTCCGAACCACGACGAGAATCACGTCGGCGTCCCTGACCGCGGTAGTATCCGTCCATCGGCAGAGACGGACGATGCGCTGGGCTTCTCGCTGGGTCGACGTGTTGGGCGCGATGGTGTGCACGAGAGGTCCCTGGACCGCCCGGGTCTGCCCCGGCAGCGGAGCCGCGCCGAGGACCGTCAAGATGATCGTGCTCTTGAGGATTGCCAAGTACATGCTACCTCTCTCCGGGGGCGACTTGACGGCAACTCGATTCCGCAGTTGCTTGGATTCTGGTATTCCCCCACGGGAGGGTGCCACGCGGTGGTTTCTGATGCTGGCGCTCCTCGGCGGGCTGGCCGAACGGCCTGCCGCTCAAGCCCCACCGCTCGTGGCCCGGGGAAGCCGGGTGCGAATCCACCTCCTCACCGAGTCGGGCGCGTTCGATCGGCGAGTCGAAGGCACGATCGAGAGAGTGTCCCGGGATACGCTTCGCCTCCGCCCCAAGACGGGGGGACCGTCCCAGGTCTTTACCGTGGAGTCCGGCGCCCGGTTGTTCGTGCTCACTGGGCATCGTTCCTCCCTGGGACGGGGGGCAGCCATCGGCGGCTTGCTCGGGGTCGTGGCGGGCGGGCTCGTGGGAGTGCTGGCCGGAAAGGTCTGCCCGGGCCAGGAGGTCCTCTGCATCAACCGGCGCCAGATCGCCATAACCGGAGGGTTGGTACTCGCGGCCACCGGCGCCGCCACCGGCCTGGTGATCGGCGCGCTCAATCCGCGCGACATCTGGACCCCGACCGGAATGTTTCCCGCACCTTGGCCAGACCAAGCCAGGGGACCCCTGGGGTGGAGCGTGGGATGGTCGATCGCTTTCTGAGGGGGCTGGCCCTCACCGACGGCTCGGCGTCCTCGGAGCGACTCACGGCGTTAGGGTGATCGTCCGGAGGATTCCAAAGACAACCTCATAGGCATCGAGGGAGCGCCCCGCGGCCACAAGGACGAACCCGGGCCAGTACGCTTCGACCCAGTATTCGTCGGCGGTGCGGCCCTCGGCGCTAAGCGCTGTCCTGAAGATGAAGCCGGGCTGCCCCGCAATGGGTAAAGCGCAGGGTCGTCCGGGGGGGACCGAGTCGGGACGGACCGAATAGAGGAGGACCCGGCGAACCTCGCTGGTTGATTTGCTGGGAGCTTCCCAGGCCGCGACCAACTGCACCGATTCGTCCGGCAGCATCGGAATGGATCGCGCGCGGGCCCGCCGCACGACTCGGCCCAGAGAGGCGAATGGGACCGGGCGAAGATCGGCGGGAAGGCTCACGGACAGCCGGAGGCCCAGAAACGGGAAGCTGGTCCAGGTTTCGCCGGGCTTCGCGTCGGTCGCGCAGGGCCCGTGGCGAGTCGGCTGCCGCCCGGAGGCCGGCGTCACGGCTCCGAGGCCACCGCTCAGGAAGATCGCCAGCAGGAAGAAACGAGGCACGGTTGCGGAGCGTCGCCGGGAGACTCAAAAGGCCAGGCCACTCTTGCGGAACAGCGGACCGTCTCCACGGCCTTGGGCCACCGCTCGCAACCGGAACAGGAGTCCCCCCCAAGTGGTGTTGCAGGAGACGAAGTATTCGGAGGCTTCCCGCCAACCGGAATGGGTGAATCGTAGGCCGGTCCCGGTTCCCCTCGGCAAGAGCTCGAACATCAGACGGGTGTCCGCCCACTCCTTGCCGGTCTCGCAGACCCAGGTGGCCCGGGTCGGTGCCAACTGGGTCTGGGGACGCAGACGATACACCGTGGCCCGGTTGAAGAACCCCAGCTCCACCGATCCATCGGGGGCCTGGATAACGTCCTCGGCCCACCACTGCGACAGACCCGCGCCGGTCGCGACGAGCGGGAAGATGGTCGTGGCGGGGGCCTCGATCAGGATATGGTGGGTAATGTCAGGCATAGCGGTATCTCGCGTGGCTCAGGCCGGAACCCGCCGGCAACCGGGGGAAGATAGCGCGCATCAGTGCGGGTCCACCCCGAGGCCATCGAAATACGCCGCCACGCGGGCGTGGGCTCCCTGCCGGGTGTACACATCGGGAGCTCGAGACTCGATGACGGCCGCGATCACCGCCGCGACTTCTTCGGCGCTCTGCGAGTCCGGAAGCTGACGCGAGTCGGGCCCTCCGTACTGGGCATTCCGTCCGAAGTCGGTCCGCACCACGCCCGGTGAGACCAGGGAGAATTGGATCCCCGGGTGGGTTCGCTGCACCTCGGTGCGGAAGTTCGCGGTGAGGGCGTTGAGGAAGTGCTTCGCACCATTGTACGCCGACCGGAAGGATGCGAACGGGATGCGGCCCAGCATGGACGAGATGTTGATCACGTGCCCGGTGCCGCGGGCCTTGAAATGCGGGAGCACCTCCTGCATCCCGTACAGCGCGGACTTGACGTTGATCCGCATCATCTCGTCGAGATCGTCGTCGGTGAGCAGCGAGGGCTCGCGATAGATGCCCCGCCCGACGTTATTGACCCAGACGTCGATGTGGCCGAGCCGGGCGACCGAGGCCTCGACCACCCGGCGGAGCTGCTCCCGGTCCG
>JBGPVQ010000394.1:0-3063 GCA_041491785.1 Gemmatimonadota bacterium
CCCCCGATATTCCCGGAAGCACGGTGACGTTTACGGCAACGGTTAACGCGGGAGCCGCCGCCCAGATGACCCGGAATTCGGTGGACCCTCAGACCGGCACCACCGGGGTGGCCGTGGGCGTTCCTCCCTCGGTCAAGGTCCAGGACGCGCTGGGGAATCCGGTGTCGCAAGTGCCGGTCAGCTTCGCGGTCACTTCCGGCGGCGGCTCGATCACCGGCGCGTCGCCGACCACGGACACCCAGGGCATCGCCACGGCCGGAAGCTGGACGCTGGGACCGTTTCCGGGGCTCAACAGCCTGGTGGCCAGTGCGCCGGGGCTGGCGTCCGTCAGTTTCACCGCAACGGGAGCGATCGCGGTTCCGGCTGGCGGCATCATCTTCACGACCGATCGTGACGGAAACCAGGAAATCTACGTCCAACAGCCCGTCGCAGGCGCCCCCATCAACCTCACGAACAACCCGGCGCGGGACGACGACGCCCGGTGGTCATTCGATCAGCGCCGCATTCTCTTCGCGAGCGACCGCGCCAGCCCGGGCCAACCTCTCGAGATCTATGCCATGGATGCCACGGGCTTGAACCCGACGCGTCTCACGACCAACACGGAGCTGGACGATTCGCCGTCGTGGTCACCCAATGGACTCAGGCTGGTATTCCACGGCACCGATCGCGCCGGTGCCACCGGCGTCTATGTGATGGATGCCACGGGAAGCAACCTGCGGCTGTTGGCGTACGGGGGAGACCAGCCGGACTGGTCGCCGAATGGCAATCGGGTCGCCTACCGAGCCTCGGCCACTGCGGGCATCTCGCTGGTAGATCCCAATTGCCTACCCCCCGGTAGTCCCGGTTGCCTCCCCACGCTGCTTCCCGGCGCCCTCCCGGGCGACCGGTCGCCCGCATACAAGCCGGGTGGGGCGAAGATCGCGTTCACCCGGGGCACCCACATCTGGGTCATGAACGCCGATGGGTCGGGCCAGGTGCAGCTCACCGACCAGGACGACGACTCGCCCACCTGGTCTCCCGACGGCATCCAGATCGCCTTTAGCTCCAGGCGATTGGGCTGCCCCCACAGCCAGATCTGGATCGTGAACGCCCTCAGCGGAGCCGTCGTGCGGCTGCTTAGCAGCTCGGCCTGCTTGCATGAAGACACCAAGCCGAGCTGGAGGTAGCGAGGGCTGATTGGCGCAGCCTCTACACGGGGCAGTTCATACAGGAGTCGTGGTCGCAGGGTGCATCTTCGATGCACTACAGATGTTACGTTCTGGAACCCTATAGACACCCCGCTGCTCAGTAAGTATTTGTAAGCATACGGGTGCGGGTTCGAGTCCCGCCGTTCGCATACCAATTACAAGTCCGCTGCGCGGCGCCGTTTCTCCTGGCACGAGGAGGGGTTCGCCCCATGGAGCCAGCGATCGTCGGTTTCCTGAGTGCTCTCAGCTCCAAGGTCTTCTGGCTGGCGGCGGTCGGCTTCACGCTGGTCAACGGTGCCGCCATCGCCGCCTTCGCCCTGACGCGGAGCCGCCGGCTGGTCGATGAGTGGACTTCCAGGCTGGTCACCGCCAACGCGGTGCTGGTCGGCGCCGGGCTCGGCGTGCCGCTCCTGTCCGGGCTGGCCAAACTCGGAGTGCACGCGCTCGCAGCGCTCTTCGGAGGCACCGCGCCGGCAGCCCGCTGAGGCGTTTTGCCCCGGGGAATCGGTCCGGGTAGATTTCCCCCCGCCATGAGCACCATCACTGTCACCAAAACGGCCGAGGACGCCGCGTCCAAGGCGCTGCGCGTCACCATTCCGGTGGAGCGGGTGCGCGCTGCGGAGGACAAGGCGGTGCGCCAGTACTCGCGCCGCGCCCGGTTGCCCGGATTTCGCCAGGGAAAGGCTCCGGACGCCGTGGTCCGCCGCCGATTCAGCAACGAGATTCGGCAATGGGTGCTCGAGGAGGTCATCCGCGAGGGGTGGGAGGAGGCCAAGAGCGCCGAGTCACTCAAGCCGATCGCCGACCCCTCGGTGCGGAATCTCAAATTCGAAGAGGGCCAGCCGATCGAATTCGAGCTGGTGGTCGAGGTGCGGCCCGAGCTCACCCTCGGGCGCCTGGGCGGATTCACTCTGACCAAGCCAGCTCCCCCGGCGATCACCGACGCGGTGGTGATGGAGCAGTTGGGCCGGATGCGGGAGCAGCGCGCCACCTGGCTGCCGGTCGAGGGCGCCAAGCCGGCGCCGGGCCAGATGGCCCGGGTCGACGTGGCCCCGATCGAAGCGGGGCAGGTGAAGGAGGCGCAGCCGTACACCCTGGTGCTCGGAGACGGCCAGGCGATTCCCGAGCTGGAGGAGAAGATCATGACCCTCCTTCCCGGCGAGACGGTCGAGACCGAGGTGCGCTTTCCCGACGACCACGCCGACGTGGAGCGCCGAGGCAAGACCCGATCGGTGCGGCTGACGCTCCATGAAGTCAAGCGGCAGGAGCTGCCCCCGCTCGACGACGCCTTCGCCAAGGAAGTCGGCGATTTCGAAACCCTGGACGCACTCACCGCGGCAGTGCGGGCGGACATCACCGCGCAAGCGGCGCGCGAGGCCGATGCTGCGGTGCGGGAGCAGCTGGTCCAACAACTGATCGAGGCCAACGGCGTCGCGGCGCCGGAGTCGCTGGTGGAGCGAATGCTGCACAACCTTCTCCATGCCTACGGGGTGCCCCACGAAAAAGCGGAGGCGTTCCACGCCGAATTCCGGCCGATTGCCCAGGCCCAGGTCAAGCGCGAGCTCTTGCTCTCTGCGGTGGCCGAGCAACAGGGGCTCAAGGCGACCGAGGCGGAGGTGGACCAGCGGGTCGCCCGGATCGCCGAGCAGCGAAAGGCGACCCCGGCGCAGGTCTACACCTCCCTGGAACAGGCCAAGCGGCTGCCGGAGCTGGAACGCTCCATCACCGAGGAGAAGGTGTTCGCCTTCCTCCTCTCCAAGTCCACCGTCACCGAGGCAACGTCGTGACCAGCATGCTCTTTCCGCCGTACATCATCGAGCGGTCGAGCCGCGGCGAGCGGACCTACGACATCTTCTCCCGGTTGCTGATGGACCGG
>JBGPVQ010000395.1:0-3060 GCA_041491785.1 Gemmatimonadota bacterium
ACCTACATCATCGACCGCAACATCAACTACACGAACGTCTGCGTGGCGGACTGCAAGTTCTGCGCGTTCTACCGGCGCCCGAAACACGCCGAGGGATATGTGCTGCCGTTCGAGAAGATCGGCGAGAAGATCGACGAGTGTAAGGCGCTCGGCGGGGTGCAGATCCTGCTCCAGGGCGGGCACAATCCCTACATTCCGTTCGACTGGTACCTCGAGCTGATGCGGTACATCAAGCGGCATCATCCGATTCACATCCACGGGTTCTCCCCTTCCGAAGTGGTGTTCTTCGGCCAGCGGTTCGGGATGACGGTGGCTGAAGTGATCCGGGAGCTCCGGGCCGCTGGGCTCGACAGCATCCCCGGTGGCGGCGGCGAGATCCTGGTGGACCGGATCCGGCAGGAGGTCGCGAAGAAGAAGGCCCAGACCGACGAGTGGCTGGGCGTCCAGGAGGAAGCCCATCGCCAGGGAATGAAGACCTCGGTGACCATGATGTACGGTCTCGGCGAAACCAGCGCCGACCGGATCGAGCACCTGTTCCGGGTCCGGGAGGTGCAACGGCGCACCGGGGGGTTCACCGCCTTCATTTGCTGGCCGCTGCAGCCCGAAGGCACCGGCATGGCGGACCGCCCCAAGACGGATGCGGTGAGCTATCTCCGGACGCTGGCGATGGCGCGGATCATCCTGCAGAACGTCCCGAACCTCCAGTCCTCCTGGGTCACCATGGGGCTCAAGGTCGGGCAGGTGGCGCTCCGCTTCGGGGCCAACGACTTCGGCAGCTTGATGATGGAGGAGAACGTGGTCTCCTCCGCCGGTACCACCTATCGAGCGACGATCACCGAAATGGAGCGCAGCATCCGGGACGCCGGCTACGAGATCCGGCGGCGGCGCCAGGACTACACCTATATCGAGCCGGCGCCGGTCGCCGCCTGATGCGGGTCGGGATCGGGTACGACAGCCACCGGCTGGTGGACGGGCGCCCCTTCATCCTGGGCGGTCAGCGGATCGCGTTCGAGAAGGGACTCGAAGGCCACTCCGACGCGGACGCGGTGGCCCATGCGGTAACCGATGCCATCCTCGGCGCCGCGGGCGCGGGCGACCTCGGCGGGTTATTTCCCGACAGCGACCCCCGCTGGAAGGACGCCGACTCACTGGTGCTGCTCCGGCTCGCGCGGGAGCACATCAACCGGCTGGGTTTCCACCCCATGCAGGCGGACGTCACCATCGTTTGTGAGCGGCCCCGTCTGGGGGTGTACAAGGAGGCCATGGCGCACGCCATCGCCGGGGAGCTGGGCATTGCCCCCGATGCGGTAGGCATCAAGGCAAAGACCAACGAGGGGATGGGGTTCGTGGGCCGGGGGGAGGGGGTCGCCGTCTTCGCGGTGGCCACCGTGGAGGCGCGCTGATCGACCGCCTCCTGGCCCGCCTCGCGGAATGGCCGCCGCTCCTGGTCTACGCGGTCATCGCCGTCTCCGTCGTCATCGAGAATTTCTTTCCGCCGTCTCCCTCCGATGTGTTCGTACTGCTCGCGGCGTTCCTTTCCCATGCGGGACACCTCCACCCCCTCACGATCTTCCTCGTCGCCTGGAGCTTCGGGGTGGCCGGGGCGGTCCTGGTCTATTGGAGCTCCCGGCGATTCGGGCGGCGGTTCCTGGAGACCCGGCTCGGCCGGCGCCTCATCAGCCCCGGCGCCTTCGCGGCGATCGAGCGGGAGTACCTCCGATTCGGGGCCGCGGGAATGTTCATCTTCAGGATGCTTCCGGCGTTCCGCGCGGTCGTCGCCCCGTTCGCGGGGTTCGTCAATCTTTCCCCGCGGCGGGCGCTCCTGCCGATCATCGTCGCGTGCGGCGCCTGGTACGGCGGGCTCACGCTCCTGGGCAGTGCGGTGGGATCCGAGTGGGACACGATCCGCGTCCTGTTCGGCAAGCTCAATCGGGACCTCGCCATCGCGGCGGGCGTCATGGTGGCCGGGCTGGCGATGTGGATCCTCCACCGGCGGCGGATCGAGCGGCGCACCCGCCTGGCCCACCTCACGCCGTTCGATCCGCTCCACCCCGAACGGCCCGCCCCAATGCTACACGGCCTCCCCGAAGTTTCCGCGGAATCCCTGGAGGCGGCCCGGCGCGCGCACCTCGACGAGGACCCTTCCGCGTGACCAGGGAGGCGGAGCGGGCCTTTTTCCTCGAAGGGTTCCGCGATTACCTCGCGCTCGAGGCGGCGAACAGCCCCCACACGGTGGAGAACTACCTGCGGGATCTCCGTCGTTTCGTTCAGTTCGCCATCACCAAGCGCGCCCGAGATCCTGGCGCCGTGACCCGCTCTCTGCTCCGCGATTTCGTCTACGCTTTGAAGGACCTGGGACTTTCCGCCGCCACCATCCGCCGGCAGGTCTCCGCTCTGCATACCTATTTCGGATTCCTGATCGGGGAAGGGATGCTGCGGGACGACCCGAGCGATCGGCTCGAGACCCCCAAGAAGGGGCGCACCCTCCCGGACGTCCTCACAGTCAAGGAAGCGGAGGCGATGCTGGGCACCCCATCGACCGACGAACCCCTGGGCTGGCGCGACCGCGCGCTGCTGGAGCTGGGGTACGGTGCCGGGCTCCGGGTGTCCGAGCTCTGCGCGCTCGGGATCAGCGACCTGATCCTCTCGGAAGGTCTGGTTCGGGTCTTTGGCAAAGGGGGGAAGGAGCGTCTGGTGCCGATCGGCCGGAAGGTCGTCGGACCGGTCTCCATTTACCTCAACACCACCCGGCCCGCGCTCGATCGGGGCAAGAGCGAAGGCCGGGTGCTTCTCAACGCCCGCGGGGGGCCGCTCTCGAGGGTGGGCGCCTGGGGCATCCTCAAGCGGGTTAGCCAACGGGCCGGCATCACCAAACGCGTCACCCCGCACACCTTGCGGCACTCCTTCGCCACTCATCTATTGGAGGGCGGCGCCGACCTCCGGGCGGTGCAGGAGATGCTGGGCCACGCTGACCTTTCGACTACCCAGATCTACACCCACGTGGACCGGGATTTTTTGCGGAAGGTGCACCGCCAGTACCACCCGAGGGGGTAGGGCAGG
>JBGPVQ010000396.1:0-3045 GCA_041491785.1 Gemmatimonadota bacterium
GACCCGATGGGGCGCACGGAAGGGAACGCGGCGAGCCAGCCCGACAGCGATAGGGACGCAGAGCGCGAGCTCGATCCACGCGATGGTGTAGGTGCGAAACATCCAGAGGAAGTGATTCTCCGATTTCCCCAGCATCGTACGGATGTATTCGAGCCCGGCCTCCGCGGCGGCGAGCACCGGCACACTGACCGCCAGAATCCCGGCCAGTGCCAAGTGCTCCGAATGGAGCCACCGGGTCTGCCATCCCGTCTCCTTTCCCTCCAGGCGGTCCTTCATGCGGTGGATCATAACCTCCTGCGACAGGTTCGGAATTCCGCTCGCCGCACGGTCTCGTCCGTCCGAAGCGTCCTTCCGGCAGCTCGTCACGGGGCGGTTGTTCCGGCCCGGGGCAGCTTGCATGATTCGGTGGGAGGCGGCGCGTGGCGCGTTGCCGGGCATTCGAGCGAGGCACCATGATGGGATCCGGAGTGGCGGAGCGATGGTTGTTTCTGTTGACTCTTCAAATCACGGGCTGCGGAGGCACCACCGCCCCGCCGCCGCCGCCGCCGCCGCCGTCACCCCCCCCACCGGCACTGACCGCGCGCCACGGCCATGCGATGGTCTTCGACGAGGCCCACCACCAGCTCCTCCTCTTCGGCGGGACCGGTACGGAGGGCGGCTCCGCGAGCGCCGATCGGAACTCGCTGTGGAGCTGGAACGGCACCAGCTGGACACTCACCAGCAGCGGCGGGCCCAGTCCGCGGTACCTGGCGTCCCTGGTTTACGACGCCGGCCGGCAACGGGTGGTGCTCTACGGCGGCCAGAGCGGTGGGTTCCCCAACATCACGGTGCTGAGTGACACTTGGGAATGGGATGGGACCACCTGCTCCCAGCGCGCCACGACGGGACCGAGCATCCGAGTCCATCAGGCGATGGCGTATGATCGGGCCCGGCAGCGGGTGGTGCTCTACGGTGGGTTTAATGAGGCCCAGGGTGAGATTCGCGACATCTGGGAGTGGGACGGGACCGCGTGGACCCAGCAATCCGCCACCACCGCCGGCAACGTTGCCGGCCGGGGTATCGCCTACGACGAAAAGGCGAGTGTCCTCTATCTCTACTCGGTCGTGGCCGCCACGGCCACGGTGGTCGCCGATGCCTGGAATGGCGCGGCGCTGAGCCGCAGCCCGGCAGCGGGACCCGGGTGCGTCCCGTCGCAAGCGCAACTGGTCTCACTGGGGCCCACGCGGGGCGGGATGCTCTTCTTCGGAGGGACCTGCGGGGCCTCCGGAACCACGCCGGAAACCTGGCGGTGGGACGGGACGTCCTGGTCGAAGCTGGCCGGCGCGCAGCCGGATTTCCGCCTCAACGCCGCGATGGCCTATGATCGGGACCGCGACCGGGTCGTCCTGTTCGGTGGAGAGGTGGCGCAGGGGGTGCCGGACCTGGCGGATACCTGGGAATTTGTTGGGACGGCCTGGACCAGACGCTGAGGAGCTAACGCTGGGCTTCCCACTTTCTCAGAATCGCGCTCACCTCGCCCCAGCGGCTACGGCTCACCCGGAGCCGGCTGGCGTCCTGCAGAATGAGCTCGTGTTCGCCGCGCGGAGTGACCCGGGCCTCGCGGATCTGCTCGAGGTTCAGCAGCGTCGAACGATGCACCCGGACGAAGCGGCTCTGCGGCAATCTGGCTTCGAGGGAGCGCAGCGATTCCCGATGCACGTAGACGCGGGTTCGAGTGTGCAGGCGCACGCAGTAACCCGCAGCCTCGATGCGCACCACGTCCGCCACCGCCACCACCTCGGTCTTGCCCACGCTGCGGACGACGATGCGCTCCTCGGCCGCCGGTGCGGGCGTGGCGCCGGTGGAATCGCTCAGTACGCCGATCAACCGCCGCGCCAGTTCACCGAGCCGCCGGGACTCGAGCAGCTCACCGGCGCGGCGGAGTGCCTCGTCGAGCCGCCGCTCGCTGTAGGGCTTGAGGAGATAATCCACCGCGTGGGCGTCGAATGCCGCGAGGGCAAACCGGTCGTGCGCGGTGACGAAGATGACCGCGGGCATCTTCTCGGGCCCGATGGCCCGCACCACGCCGAGCCCGTCGGGTGGCGGCATCTGGACATCGAGGAGCACCAAATCTGGCTGCAGCGTGCGGATGGCTCGGATCGCCGAGCCACCGTCCCCGCATTCGCCGATCACGGCGAAGCCGTTCCGACCCGCCAGGAGGCGCACCAGCCCGGTGCGGGCGGGCGGCTCGTCATCCACGACGAGGACGGAGACGGGTCGGGGCAGGGACGCCATGGTGCCCGCAATCTACCGCGGAGGCTCGACCATCACCCGATGAATCCACTCGAGGTGCTCGGGCACCCTGGTGAAATGATCCACTGCGCCGTAGGTCCCCGGGCAGTTGTTCCCGTCGAATCCGGCGGAGCTCACTCCGGCGCCCGGCGGATCGCCCCGAGGCGCGGTGAGCAACATCGCGCCCGGGCGGGGGCCCTCGTGTTGCTCTTTCTCGCCGGCTGCGGCAGCGCGCCGCTGGCACCGGTGCCCGCCGACGGCGTCGGCTATTGGCCTGGGGCGAAGTGGCGCCGCGCGGCACCAGAGCAAGTCGGCATCGACGGTGCGCGGATGGCCGACCTGGTTGGCCGGCTTCGCGGCAACCGTATTCCGGGCATTCATTCCCTTCTGCTGGTGCGACAGGGGTATCTGGCCGTCGAGGAGTACTTCAACGGCTCCGACGGCACCCAGCTCCAGACTCTGCAGTCGGTCACCAAGAGCGTCACGTCGCTCCTGCTGGGCATTGCGGTGGGGCAGGGGGCGGTCCGGTCGGTGGCGCAGCCGGTGACCAGCTTTTTCCCGGAGTACGCCGACCTCCGGAACCTCGATGCCAGAAAGCAGGCGATGACCCTGCGCGACATTCTCACCATGCGGACCGGGCTCGACTGGAGCGAGGATCCCTACGAGGGCTCGCCACTGCAGACGCTGAACAACAATCGCAGCGAGTGGATTCGCCTTGTGCTCGATTGGCCGATGCGGGAGCAGCCCGGGACGCGGTTCGAATACAACAGCGGC
>JBGPVQ010000397.1:0-3034 GCA_041491785.1 Gemmatimonadota bacterium
ATTCTGGACGCCACCGGCTCCCACACCTACGCCGAATTGCTCGACGCCTCGGCCCGAGTCGCGGCGGCGCTGCTCGGCGCGCGGGACGATCTCGCCGAGGAACGGGTCGCCTTTTTCGTGGCTCCGGGCTTCGATCACGTTGCGGTGCAGTGGGGCGTCTGGCGCGGCGGTGGGATTGCGGTGCCGCTGGCGATATCGCACCCGCCACCGGAATTGGCGTACGTCATTCAGGACGCGGGAGCGAGCGTGGTCGTCGCGGAGCCCGGTGCCGCCGGCCTGCTGCGGCCGCTCGCCCAGGCGGTGGGGGCGCGATTCCTCACCACCACGGAGGCGCTCGCCGCGGCGCCCCGGGCACTCCCCTCCGTGGCCGAGGGACGTCGCGCCATGATGGTCTACACCAGCGGCACCACCGGAAGGCCCAAAGGCGTGGTCACCACCCATGCCAATCTCCGGGCCCAGATCACCGCCCTCATCGACGCCTGGGGGTGGACCTCCGGCGACCGCACGCTCCTGGTTCTGCCCCTGCACCATGTGCATGGCATCGTCAATGTCGTCTCCTGTGCGCTGTGGGCCGGGGCCCTTTGCGAAATGCTCCCGAAATTCGACGCGCCGGAAACTTGGGCCCGGATCGCCGCGAGGCGCCTGACTCTCTTCATGGCGGTGCCGACGGTGTACGGACGGCTGATCGCGGCGTGGGAAGCGGCCCCGCCGGAGCGGCGCCGGGAGATGTCCGACGGCTGCCGGAAAATGCGGCTCATGGTGTCCGGTTCGGCGGCCCTCCCGGTCCAGACGCTGGAGCGGTGGCAGCAGATCAGCGGCCACACCCTCCTCGAGCGTTACGGTATGACCGAGCTGGGCATGGCGCTGTCGAACCCGCTCCACGGTGAGCGCCGTCCCGGCTTCGTCGGCGTACCGCTGCCCGGAGTCGAGGTCCGCATCGTGGATGAGCAGGGAATCCCGGCAGTGGCAGGGCTGCCGGGAGAGATCGAAGTGCGGGGGCCCAACGTGTTCCTGGAATACTGGCGCCGCCCGGAGGCCACGACGGCCGCCTTCCGCGAGGGATGGTTTCGTACCGGGGACACCGCGGTGGTCGAGGGCGGCGCTTACCGCATCCTTGGCCGCAGCAGTGTGGACATCATCAAGACCGGCGGTTTCAAGGTGTCCGCCCTCGAGATCGAGGAGGTGCTCCGGACCCATCCCGCCATCGCGGAATGCGCGGTGGTGGGCGTTCTCGACATCGAGTGGGGGGAGCGGATCTGCGTCGCGGTCGAGCTCGCGAGCGGCGCCGTGCTAGAGATCGGGGAGCTCTCGGCCTGGGCCAAAGAGCGCCTGGCGCCGTACAAGGTGCCGCGATCGCTGCGCACGGTGGCGGCACTGCCCCGGAACGCCATGGGCAAGATGATGAAAACCGAGGTGGCGACGCTGTTCTAGCGAGCCAGCGGAGGAGCCCCGACCGGCGTGAGCTCCTGCATCACGCCGGCCAGCGCGAGCACCGCCTCCTCTCCCTCGGGTCGCCCCACAACCTGCATGCCCACGGGCAGCCCCTCTCCATCGAGCCCGCAGGGCACCGAGGCCACCGGCAATCCTGTCAGGCTCAACACGAATGTTGGCGCGATCCAGTCCACATAAGTTTCCATTTTTCTCCCCGCCACCATTTCCGGATAGTTCTGCTCGACCGGAAACGGGGGCACCGCCATCGTCGGCGTGAGGAGGTGGTCGTAGCGTCCGAACAGCTCGTGGAACACGTGCCAGATCTTGCCGCGAATTGCTTCCGCGGCGCCCAGATCGCCGACCACGCCCGCCAAGCCTGCCTTGGTGTTGTTCTTCACGTTGACGCCGAATTCTTCCAGTCGATGCAAGTGTTCCTGCATCCAGGTCACGAACCAGAGACCGCGGAGAGCGAGGAAGGCGCCCCGGCCCGTGGCGAGGTCAAGATCGATTTCGTCGACCGCCACCCCGTTCCTGGCGAGCGCGTCCGCCGCGCCACGGCACGCCGTTGCGATCGCGGGATCCACCCCGAGGCCGGCGATGTCGGGACAGTAGGCGACGCGAAGCCCCTCTTTCGGCCCAGCCCGCACTGCAGCCCCGAAATCCCGCCCGGCGATCGGCTGCCGAAGCGGCGCCAGCGGACTTGGCCCGGCGATGGCCTGGAGCATGAGAGCCACATCCAGCGCGCTCCGCGCCATGGGGCCGGTGACCTGCAGGGTGTCCCACGGCCAGTCCGAGGGGTAGGTGGGCACCAGGCCCGGTGACGGCCGGAGCCCCACCACTCCGCAGAACGACGCCGGAATCCGGAGCGAGCCCCCCAGGTCGGTGCCCTCGGCGAGCGCGATCATGCCGGTGGCGAGTCCCACCGCGCCGCCACCGGTCGAGCCGCCGGCGCTCAGTGCCGGGTTCCAGGGATTGCGGGTGCGGCCGAACACCTCGTTCCAGGTGTTGCCTCCCGCCGCGAACTCGGGGGTGTTGGTCTTGCCGAGTATGATCGCGCCGGCGGCCCGGAGCCGCTGCACCACCAGCGCATCTTCGGAGGGGACGTGATCCGCGTATAGGGGAGATCCAAACGTGGTGCGAAGCCCGGCGACCTGGGTCACGTCTTTGATTCCGACCGGCACGCCGACAAGGGGGCCGGGGTGTTCGCCCTCCTCCAGGCGGTGCTCCAGCTGGCGCGCGTCGTCGAGGGCCTGTTCGTTCAGGGTGACGATGGCGTTGAGCTCGGGATTGTACCGCGCCACCCGCTCGAGCGCCGCTTCGATTACCTCGACGGGCGACAGCTCCCGCGCTCCGACCCGTCGGACTATTTCGGCGGCCGAGGATCGGGGCGTCACGAACCGCCGCCCACAGATTTCACCGATTGACGCGATGAAGGGGGCGAGTCACCCGCCAGACCAACAAACCGTTTGAATTCGAGTGAGGGCGCCCCGAAGTTCAGCAGCATTCCTCTGCCGAGCCGGCTGGCGGCGAGGTAGTTGATGATTTGGCTTTCCTCCCTGGGTGTCAATCGCTCGATCGCTTTGAGCTCGACCAACACCCTCCC
>JBGPVQ010000398.1:0-3028 GCA_041491785.1 Gemmatimonadota bacterium
CGCTTGACCGACCAGGTCTTCCCGCTCACGATCCGGGTCCGGCTCCGGAAGAAGTCGGTGAATACGTGTCGCGCCGAGAGATCCGCCGTCACCGGGGTCGGATCGAGGACCTCGATCGTACCGGTGGTGGTAAGCGTCTCCAGGGGCCGCGAAATGATGCAGTTGTAGGTGTAGAGCACCTCATCGGGCACCCGGTCGTTGTCGCTGTCCACCGGCGGATTGGGTGAGCGGGTCGGACGGCACGCCTGGATGGCGGGCCGGTCACCGATGCCGGGTGCCAGTGCAAGACCGGGCACGCCGTTCGGAGTGTCGCCGTCGGCCAGGGCGTCGGCGTCGCTCGAGACTACTGCCTGGATGGAATCGCCTGCCGCCGCCGACAGCTGCAGCTTGCCGTTGCCGATCGGTGGGCTGGTAACCTGATCGCCGCGACAGGCGCCCAGGATGCCGAGGGCCGTGATCGCGCCTCCGAAGCACAGGACCTTCGTGAACTTGGTGGACATCCGGTCTCCTCCGGTTTGGGGTCCACCCAGCGGACGCCCCGGCGGAGGCGACGTTAAGTGCTTTGATTACAATGTGATACAGATCACAAACAGGTCGGGGACCGAAGGACCTCAGGGCAGGGGAACCAGCCTCGCGAGCAGGGGCACCTGGTCGGTGCCGCAGGCACTCGAGCCAACCGCGACCCCGGTGCGCTGCCAGGTTTGGTAGCCGGCCTTTTCGATGGTGACGGAATAGGTACCCGGGCGGTCGATTGCGGCGCCGAGCAACAGCTCCGTGTCGATTGACGGAGGCCCATCCCAACCGGCCAGCCGGAGCGAATCGACGTATGCGCCGTCGCGCACCGCACCCCTCGCTCCGTGTGCCGCGGGCAGGCTGGTCACCGAGTCGCGCACCGTCACGAGGATCGCGGGAGCGATGATGGCGGGACAGTCGACCCCCTTGCACGCGGCCACCAGGAACAGGCTCCCGAGGAGCGCGCACCAACTGGTGATCAGCCTCATGATGTGGCCGGCCGGGCCGGGGGCACCTGCGCCCGCCCAATCGTATTGTTGTCGGTACCGAACCAGATCCATCGGGTCTTCGGATCGAAGACCATGTACCGGATGGTCCCACCGCCGCTAGGGATAGGAGTGACGCTGATGAAGCGCTCCGTCCTGGAGTCGAATCCGACCAGGCGGTTGGGCTGCATCCCGGTTTCCACGAACCAGAGCCGATCGGCGTCGTCCACGGTCATGCCGTAGGGGAGCGAGCCCTTCCCCCCCGGATTGGGCCACTCCCTGACCGAACCGTTGTTCGGGTCGAGGCGGCCGAGGAACCCCCGGGTGTAATCCACGTACCAGATGCCGCCATCGGTGGTCCGCGCGATGCGCCGCGGGCGGGCCTTTGGGTCGGGTAGCGGGTACTCCTTGAGGGCAAGGGTCTTCGGATCCACCGAGCCGATCTTGTTGCTACCGAACAGATCGAAATAGGGCCGCCCGGTCGGATCCAGGACGATCCCGTACGGCCGGGCCTTCGGGGTCGTCATCTTGATCAGGTCGATCTTCCCGGTGGCCACGGTGAGCCGGCCGACAAAATTCCCACCCTGCACCGTGAACCAGATGTCTCCGTGCGCGTCGAACACCATCGTGTGGGGGTCGCCGGCGGCCTGGTCGGGCATCGGGTAGCGGGTGAGGCCTCCGGTCGAAGGATCGATCCGGCCGATCATGGCGTTCTGGTTGCCCGAGTACCAGGGGCGCCCCTTGGCGTCCACCACGATGTTGTGCGGGTTGGTACCCGAATCCACCTCGAATCGCTTGAATTCGCCGCTGATCGGGTCGAGGCGGGCCACGTAGTTGCCAACCTGGCCGACGAACCAGATCTTCCCATCGGGGGCAACGGCGGGGTCGCGGGGCCGGCTGTCCTTCCAGGGTACCGGCCATTCCTTGATCGGCACCGGCGCCGCCTCCGGCTGCTGAGCCGGCAGCGCGGGGGCGACAACGACCGAGACGCTGGCAAGGAGGAGACTGGCAGAGCGCATGGAGACCTCGAGCTGAAGCACCTGCAGTAGATTAGCGCCGGAGAGGGTCATGGTCCATGTCAGCTTCAGCAGCGCCCTGACGCGCCACGTCGCCTGCCCACCGCTCGAGGTTCCGGCGGGAACGGTTCGCGAGGCGCTGGAGGCGGCATTTCACCGGGAGCCCCGGCTCCGGGGGTACGTGCTGGACGATCAGGGGGTGCTCCGCAAACACATGGCGGTCTTCGTCAACGGCGCCCCGCTCGCCGATCGCCGGGGGCTCGGCGACCGGGTAGCCGAGGGCAGCGAGATCGCCGTGATCCAGGCCCTTTCGGGGGGATGAGGAGGGAGGCGAGATGGCGGATGAGCTGATGGTGGCCACTCGAAAGGGACTGTTCGCCGTCGCTCCGGCCGGGGGCGGTGGCTGGGGAGTCCGGGATATCGCCTTCAAGGGCGATAACGTGTCCCTGGCGTTCGCCGATCCGCGCGATGGCGCCCGCTACGCCGCGCTCAACCACGGTCATTTCGGCGTGAAGCTCCACCGCTCGGACGATCGGGGAAAGACTTGGCGCGAGGTGGCGACCCCGGCCTTCCCCGCGGGCGAGCCTGCCTCGGTGAAAACGCCGGCCGGCGATCTGATCCCTCCCGCAGTCTCGCTGATCTGGGCGCTCGAGGCTGGAGGCGCGGCCGAGCCGGGGCGGATCTGGTGCGGCACGATTCCCGGCGGGCTGTTTCGGAGCGACAACCGCGGGGAATCGTGGGAATTGATCCGCCCGCTGTGGGATCACCCCGGACGCGCCGAGTGGTTCGGCGGTGGGGCCGATCTGCCGGGCATCCATTCTATCCTGGTGGATCCGCGCGACCCACGCCGGGTTTCCGTCGGCGTTTCCTGTGGAGGAGTCTGGGTCACCACGGACGGGGGCGCCTCCTGGGCCTGCCGGGCCCAGGGGAGGCGTGCGGCTTATATGCCGCCGGAGCGCGCCCTCGATCCCGGGATTCAGGATCCCCACCGGGTGGTACTGGGCGCGGCCCGCC
>JBGPVQ010000399.1:0-3012 GCA_041491785.1 Gemmatimonadota bacterium
CGCCGGAACCGAGGATCACGATGAAGCCGTACATGAGAACCCGCCCGTCCAGCCCCAGCTTCTCGATCCGGGGGTAGTCGGCCGGAATGAGGCTCCCCAGCCACCGGACGCCGACGATGGAGAGGAGCAGTCCGACCGCGCCCCCGGCGATGGCCAGAAGGAGCGATTCGGTGAGCAACTGACGCACCAGCCGCCAACGCTCGGCGCCGAGCGCCGAACGGACTGCCAGCTCGCGATTCCGGCCCGCCGCCTTGGAGAGCAGGAGATTGGCCACGTTGGAACAGGCGATCAGCAGCACGAACGTCACCGCCACCATGCAGATCATCCCGGCCTGACGGTCGGTCTGGCCCACCGTCTGGTTCAGAAGGGTGATCGCGTGGGCGCCCATACCATTATTGGTCCCGGGATAGAGCGCGGCGAGCCGCTGGGTCATCGATCGCAATTCAGCGTTCGCGCGGTCGAGCGTGGCGCCAGGCTTGAGCAGGCCGATGACCTGGAGATAGTGGCTGCCCCGCGCGGTATCGCTGGTGACTTCGAGCGGAGTGTAGACGTCGTTCTCGTTCCCGAAACGAAAGCCCGCCGGGAGGACGCCCACGATCGAGTAGGTCGCTCCATCCAGCCGAATCGTCCTCCCGACCACCGTGCGATCGGCGGCGAAGTGATTCCGCCAGAATCGATCGGAGAGCACCACCGCCCGGCCTCGGCCGGCGGTCTCCTCCTCCTCATGGAAGAACCGGCCCAGCCCGGGAGCCACCCCCAGAAGGCTGAAGAAGTTCGGGCTCACCCGGAGGCCGCCCACCCGCTCCGGCCGGTCGCCGTCGGCGAGGTTGTAATCCGCGCCGGCGTACGCCGTGAGCGCGAGGGTTTCGCTGTCCTTGCGCCAATCTCGAAAGTCGGGAAGCGAGACGCTGCTCTGGTTCCAGCCCCGCTCCTGGTTGTCGGACCACACCTGCACCAGCCGATCGGCGTTGGGATAGTCCAGGGGGCGGAGGAGAAGAATGTCCACCCCCGCGAACAGGGTGACGTTCACCGCCACACCGAGGGCCAGGGAGAGTGCCGCCACCGCGAAGAGCCCCGGTGAATGCCGGAGCGCATGGACGGCGTATTTCACGTCCTGGAACAGTGAGTCCATGGGGCCGCGAATGGTGAACGGTGGTCGATCGGCGGGGAGCCACCCGGTCCCCCGGCACTCCGATCACCTACGCAACCCACCTTCGATGGGTTTCAGCGTGAAACGCTTACTTCACCCCGAATTCTTTGGGGGGGATCGAGCGGAGGTAGAGCCAGACGGCGTGGATCTCCGCGTCCGTCATCTTCCCGACCTGCGGCCACGGCATGGCGGTCGAGTCGATCGAGGTGTGGTTGGGGCGGACACCGGTCCGAAGGACGGCTACGAATCCGGCTTCGGTCCAATCGCCAATGGCCTTGGGGGTGAGATTCGTGGACGGCTTGGCCCCGGGACCCATGGCCTGGCCGTTGAGGCCAGGGCCGTGGCACCCGGTACACCCCCCGAGCTCGACCAGATACTTCCCGTACACGGGGCTGGGCTCTTCCGGCTGCGATTTGGGCGGCACCAGCGTGTGGTCGATCGAGCGCGCCGGGACCAGCGGGAAGGAGGTGAGCAGCGACAGAATGCGCGCAACCGGCCCGACCCGGGGCGCGGGCATCTCATGGTCGACCGGCGGCAGGGAGCGCAGGTAGGCGATGAGGGCAGCCACGTCCTCGTCGGACATGGGAGTGAATGCCTCGGAGGGCATGAAGATCAGCGGAGTGCCGTCCCCGCGGATTCCGTGGCGGATCGCGCGAGCGACGGTCGCGTCGTCGTAGCGGCGGAACACGCCCCCCTTCCCGGTCGTGAGGTTCGCCGAGGCGAGGCGCCCGAAGGAGAAATTGTTTCCCAGCACCCGGCCGGCCAGGTCCTCTCCGTGGCAGGCGTCACACTTGCCGATTGGGCCGGTCAGGTGCTTCCCGCGGGCGAGCGCCGCGGAGTCGGTGGGCAGGTTCACCAGTGTGGCCGGCACATCGTAGTGCTTGGAGAAGCGCACCGCGGTAATGGCGTACACCGTGGCGATCGCGAGCACGATCAACGCGACCAGCCCGCCGATCAAGTAGAGCAGTCGCTTCAGCCAGATCATCCGAGTGGCTCCGATGCAACGAATTTTCCGCTGGGCGCATCTCAACAGGTGAAGCAGTGGCACTGACCTGGAGATCACAATGCTGTTGGCCCGGCACCAGAACACCGAGAAGCTCGAGGTCTTCGACGAGCGGGGGCTCCCGGTGGGGAGCGTCACCCGCCCGACCGATCCTCGGTTGTTCGGGGCGGAGATGGGGACGGTGTATCTCGCACGGCCCCTGCCCACCCCGTCCCAGCCCGGCCAGCCGGCCCAGGCCGCCTAAGCGCTGAACCCGTCCTTCCACGGTGGTCACGCGCATAGATTGCAGGCGTGACCACCCCGTACCTCAGACAACTCCGAACAACATTCGCGCGACTTCTCGCCCGCGCAAGCCTGGCCGGAATCGCGGGCTCGGCCGGATCGGGACCGCTTTCCGCCCAGCCGGCCGCGCCCTCGGACCCTGCTCCCCTGATCAGCGCCGCCAGCCAAGCGCTCGCGGAGGGGAGTCCCTTTCGCGCCAGCCGCACGCTCGCGCCGCTCCTCGCCTCGCCTGGCGGCCGGGACCCGGCGCTGGTCCTGCTCGCCGCGCGCGCCGCCAGCCGATGGGACGCCTGGGCCACGGTGGTGCGGCTGCTCCGTGGGCAGCCCTGGATCGACCGCGTGGAGGACGGCGAGGGCCGGGCCCTTCTGGCGCGGGCGCTGGTGGAGCGGGGCGACGACGCCTTGGCCGACGCGCGTGCCGCGGTCACCACCGCGCCGACCGAAATGCTCGGGCCGCGTCTGGTAACGCTGGCCCGCGCGTTTGACCGGGCCAATCTCCTCGATAGCGCCCTGCTGACCTACCGCCGCGCTGGGGTCCTGCTCCCCTTGGTCGGGGACTGGCTCCGGCTGCGCGCCG
>JBGPVQ010000400.1:0-3001 GCA_041491785.1 Gemmatimonadota bacterium
ATCCGCCCGAAATCCGCGGTGTCGCGGAGCCCCCAGTGTTCGAGCACCGTGCGGGCGAGCAGGCCGTACTGCTCCAGGGCGAAGTCGCGGCAGGCGAGCGTCAACTCCGCCCCGGTGACGTGGCGGCGCTCCGGGAGCCGGCCTTGGAGGAACTCGATGCTCGCCAGCAGGAAGAGGTACGCGCGCTCATCATAGTGGTCGCCCCGGCGCCGGAGTCGCGCGAGCACGTCGGCCGCGAAGTGGAGCTCGGTCATCGCGCGCCCGCGAGCACCGGGACCCGCCCGCGCTCGTACAACGGGAATCCCGAGGCCAATTCCTCGACCTCGCCGCGCACCCGCGTCACGGTGGCATCGTCCTTCGCGGTGAGTACCTCGTCGATCAGCTGCGCGATCCGGTCCATTTCTCGAATCCCCATTCCCCGGGTGGTGAGCGCCGGCGTGCCCAGCCGGATGCCGCTGGTCACGAAGGGAGACTGCGGGTCGTCGGGCACCATGTTCTTGTTGACCGTAAGGCCGGAACGCACCAGCAGGCCCTCCGCCACCTTGCCGGTGAGGCCCTTCGGGCGCATGTCCACCAGCAGGACGTGGGTGTCGGTGCCGCCGGATACGATGCCGAAGCCCCGCTCGATCAGCGCGTCCGCCAGCCGTTTGGCGTTGGCCACCACCCGCCGGCAATAGGTCTTGAACCCCGGCTCCAGTGCCTCACCGAACGCCACCGCTTTCGCGGCGATGATGTGCATGAGGGGCCCGCCCTGGGTGCCGGGGAAGATCGATTTGTCGATGGCCTTCGCCAGGTCCGCCCCGCAGAGAATCAGGCCGCCCCGGGGACCCCGCAGCGTCTTGTGGGTCGTGGTGGTGACCACGTGGGCGTGGGGCACCGGCGACGGGTACACGCCGCCCGCCACCAGCCCGGCGAAATGGGCCATGTCCACCAGGAACGACGCCCCGACCTCGTCGGCAATGCTCCGGAAAGCCGCGAAGTCGATGATCCTGGAGTAGGCGCTGCCGCCCGCGACGATCAGCCGCGGCCGGTGGGTGAGCGCCAGCTCCCGGACCTTATCGTACTCGATCAGACCGGTGGCCGGGTTGACGCCGTAGTGGGTGGCCTGCCAGATGACGCCGCTGTGGTTGACCGAATGCCCGTGGGAGAGATGCCCGCCGTGCGGCAGTGACATGGCGAGGAGGAGCTCGCCCGGCTTGGCCAGCGCCATGAACGCGGCAAAATTCGCCTGGGTGCCGGCGTGGGCCTGAACGTTGGCGTGCTCCGCGTGGAAGAGCTGCTTGGCCCGGTCGATGGCGAGGCGCTCCACCTCGTCCACCACCTCGCAGCCGCCGTAGTACCGCCTGCCGGGATAGCCCTCGGCGTACTTGTTGGTGAGTGGCGTGCCCATCGCGTCGATCACCGCGCGAGAGGCGAAGTTCTCGCTCGCGATCAGCTCGAGTCCATCGCGCTGGCGGGCCAGCTCCTCGTCCACCAGCCGGGCGATCGCGGGGTCCACCTCGCGTAGCGGGGCGTTGTGGTCATGCATCCGGGTCGGTCTCCTCTATCTGCGCCACCCGACGGGCGTGCCTTCCGCCGGCAAACGGGGTCGTGAGCCATTCCTTGAGGATCGCGACGCCATCCTCTTCATCGAGACAGCGCGCCGGTAGCACCAGCACGTTGGCGTCATTGTGCTCCCGCGCCAGATGGGCAATTTCCGGTGACCAGACCACCGCGGCCCGCACGCCGCGATGCCGATTCGCGGCGTAACTCATGCCGAGTCCGGTTCCGCACAACAGGATGCCGCGGGCGTTTTCCCCTTTCGCCACCCGTTCGGCGATCTGGTGCGCATAGGAAGCGTAATCCACCGGGTCCGTGCTGTGGGTGCCGAGGTCCAGCGGCTGGTAACCCAGGGCTGCAAGCTCCTTCACCAGCCGCTCCTTCATGTGGAAGCCGGCGTGGTCGGCACCGATAGGGATGGTTTCCGGCATGGCTGCAAATCTAACTCCGCCCACCGATCCACATCTTGCTCAAGCCGACCACCGACGCGATCCGCTCCTCCGCGAGCCGGTCGGCAGCCTGGAACGAGGGGATGCCGTCCCGCGCCGCGATCGCGAAGATCTTGAGAATTACCTCGTAGATCTCCTGCGCCTTCCGCTTGGCCCGTTCCTGCGGCCAGTGCTCCAGCTCACCGTATACGTTGATGAGACCGCCGGAGTTGATGACGAAGTCCGGGGCGTAGAGCAGCCCTTTCCGTTCCAGCTCGATCCCGTGGCGCTCCTCGGCGAGCTGATTGTTGGCCCCCCCGGCGATGATCTCGACCTTGAGGCGCTGGAGGGTGTCGTCGTTCACCGTGGCGCCCAGCGCGCAGGGGGCGTAGATGTCTCCCGCCTGATCGTAGATCGCGGCGGGGTCGACCGCCCGGGCGCCGAATTCATCGACCACCCGCTTGACCTTGGCGGCGTCGATGTCGGTGATGACGATTTTCGCGCCCTCATGATGCAGGTTGGCACAGAGGTAGTAGGCCACCTTGCCCGCCCCCTGCACCAGGACCGTCCGGCCGGAAAGGCCATCCTTGCCCCAGCGCTGCTTGGCCGCCGCCTTCATGCCCATGTACACGCCGTAGCCGGTCACCGGCGACGGGTCGCCGGAGAGGTTCTGCAGCCCGGCGACGTGGCTGGTTTCCCGGCGGACGTACTCCATGTCGGCCGGTGAGGTGCCGATGTCTTCCGCCGTGATGTAGCGGCCCCCCAGCGATTCGACGAAGCGACCATGGGCACGGAACAGCGTTTCCCGATCGGTCCGCTTGTTGTCGCCGATGATGACCGCCTTGCCTCCGCCGAGGTTGAGCCCCGCGGCCGCCGCCTTGTAGGTCATGCCGCGGGCCAGCCGCAACGCGTCGGTGATCGCCTCTTCGGTCGAGGCGTAGTTCCAGAACCGGGTTCCGCCCAGCGCCGGGCCGAGCGTGGTGTCGTGGATGGCGATGATGCCGAAGTAATCGCAGGAGGGCTCGTGGCAGAAC
>JBGPVQ010000401.1:0-3000 GCA_041491785.1 Gemmatimonadota bacterium
TGGCGGCACACGCTGGCGCTCAACCGGCAGCTCGTGGAAAAGCACTTTGGCCGGGGAGCCGCGCGCCGGCGCTGGGCCCAGGCGTTCGCCGACCGCCGGGACCGGGCCGGCGGTTTCCGGGGCCGCTGCTACGGTGTGGCGGCCCGGGTCCTGGGGCCGCCCCTCCGTGAGGCGCTACCGGAATGAGCGAAGCGGCCGGCGGATCGCGGATCGCGGTGGTCATCACCTTCTACGCTGATGATCGCTTCTTCCCCGAGGCGCTGGCTTCGGTGAAGTCCCAGACCCGGCCCGCCGACGAGATCGTGGTGGTGGACGACGCATCGCCGCCGGGACGGTCCCAGACTCTGGGGGCGCTCGATGCGAGCGTCCGCCTGATTCGTCACGCGTGCAATCGGGGCGCCGGCGCCGCGCGCCAGACCGGCGCCGACGCCACCACCTCCGAATTCATTGCGTACCTCGACGCTGACGACGCGTGGCTGCCGGCGAAACTGGAGCGCCAGGTCGCCCTGCTGGAACAGGACCGGGCCGCCAGCGCGGCGCACACCGCACTCATCAGCGTGCGTGCCGGCGGCCGCGAGACGGTGTTTCTCGAGAAGCCTCCCGTACTGGACCTGGCCTCTGAGCTGGTGCGGAATCAGGTGCTTCCCTCCGCGCTGATGATCCGGCGCCGGGCCCTTGAAGCCGTGGGAGGCTGGTCGCCGGACCGGCGCCTGATGGAGGATTGGGACCTGGGTACCCGCCTGGTGGCCACCGGCCACCGGGTGGTGTTCCTGCCGGAGCCCCTGGTGCGGTTCCGCCGATTCGGCCACGGAAACCTGTCGAGCCGCGGGTGGCCCCACCTCCGGATTCTGCTCCGGACCATCTGGCATCATCGCCGGCTCTACCGCGACACCCTGGGCCTGCGCCGCACGCTCGCCGTGGCGGGATCGGTGATCCGCCATGAGGGGTTCCGCCGGGGGAGCATCTCCGGCCGGCTCCTCCGGGTCGTGGGGCGCGGGCTCGGCGCGTCCTAGGCGGCGGCGGCGAGGCCGGTTGAATATCGTTGCTTTTCAGACCCTTGGGTCGTTCTCGACAGGAGGACGCATGCGACGGCTCGACGTCTTTCTAGTGTGTGCGATCCTCGTCGTCCTTCCCCAACGGCTTCACGCCCAGGTGGGCCTCATCGAAGGCCTCTTCCGGAATCTCGACAACATCGGCGGGTTCTGGGTATACGGAGGCTTCCTGCCGCGCTCGACGGTCATGACGGCGGGAAGTCCCGGCGCCGCCCAGAAGCAGAGCGGGCTGCAGGGGCCAGGACTCGCCTTCACCTTCCACATGGGCGCCGCCGGCCGCGAGTCTCGGCGCCAGCCCCCCAGGGCGGAGCGGGCCGATTCGGCTCCGGCGTGGCGGTTCGAGCTGGCGCTCGCCTACTCCCACATCACCGGCTTCCGATCCCGCGACCCCAGCTTCGACCTGCGAGGCTCCATCCGCGAGCTTCCGAGACTTGCCTGGTTCGCAGAGTGGCACCCGGAGCGCCGACTCAGTCCCTATTTCGGCGTGCACATGGGCCTGGTGCAACTGCAGAGCGCGGCCATCTACGACTCCGCGGGCGCCTACTATCCCATGGCGGGGTCGACCTGGGAAGTCGGGGGCTCCGTGGGGACCGCCCTGAACTTCACCGCGGGAAACGAGTCGTTCGCCGTATTCGTCGAGCCCGGTTACACGCTCCGCAATGTCGCGAGCATCGACTGGGGCGGGCAGAACAGCAAGAACATCCCCGCCCGGTTTCCCCGCTCGCTCCGATTTACCGGATGGGAGATCGCGGCCGGTATCGAGTTTCGCGTGCCGCACCCGGCCGGGCGGTGAGTGGCAGGGGGCCCTCACCTCCCCACGACTGCCGGGGCGTGGGAGCTGGGGTCGCACCGGGCCGGAATCGGCGGCCCGGATCCCGGCAGCGCGGCGGTCATCGCGGCCAGGTCCACGCGGTAGTCGGGATCGGTGGTATCGACTGGCGGCCAGCGCCGAAGATCCGCCGGGGCAAAGAGTCCGCCCATCGTGCCCATCACACCGGCGAGCGTGTCACTGGTGGGATTGTCGTACCTCGCCGCCAGTCGCAGCGGCTCGCCCACCGCCATCCGGCGGCCCTCGCCGCGGATGGCGAACGCCTTGCGCCCGTTAGGAGAAGGGTAGCGCCGAGTCTCAATGGCTTGAAATACGCGACGGCCGCTAGGAGGGAGACCACTCCATTCGCTGACCACCCACTCATCAAAAAGCAAGGCCACTCGTAGGGGTCGTCGGCTTTCAGGCATTCGAGTATGTCGTCGCGCTCCGGAGCTATCTCGCCACTGGCGTGTCGTTGCACATCAACGGCCCCTTTCAGGAATGCGAACCACACGCTATAGCACAGCAACAGGATGGGAAGGCTGATGGCCAAGCTAAGGAGGATTACTCCGTTGACCCCCATTGTGGCATACAGCTCTGGCTTGGTGAGAAAGAGGAGGAGGGAACCTGGAACGAAGAGGGACAACGCGGCGACCGCGACGCTCAGCGGACGACTGCGTTGCCCGGCAAGTAGTTCAACTAGCGCGCTGGTCACAATCTGTTCTCAGTCGGACGGACGGAAGGAAGATTCCTCAGACCGTCTCCAGGTGGGGCCGCGGAAGGGTTGATTGCGTGGATTCTGCCTTGTATCTCTAGTTCTGTCGTTTCGCGCTAGCTTCTGATTCCGGTGGTAGCCCGATCTGCCTAGGGGCATCGAGAGGGGAGACGACAGTATGATGGTACGCTCTGCTCGGATGCTGCTCGCACTCGTGACATTAGTCGCTGGCTGCACGCCGCCGGCAGCTCCCGTGCACGAGGTGCTGATCACCGGCGCCGAGTACAGCTTCGTCCATCCCGATACGCTGGCGAGTGGATCAACGGTTTTTCGATTCGTGAACGCCGGGAAGGTCAGACACGAAATGAACCTGGGCCGCCTCAAGCCGGGGGCCACCCTGGCCCAGGCCCTGGCGGCGGGCCCCA
>JBGPVQ010000402.1:0-2993 GCA_041491785.1 Gemmatimonadota bacterium
CGAGACGCCGCGGCCCCTGAGCGCCGTGCGACCCGCCGTTTCGGCCGGGCTGCAGTCGGCCACGACCAAGGCCATGGCCCGTATCCCGGCGGATCGGTTCGCCACCGCGGCGGAGTTCGCCAAGGCGCTTGGCGCAACCAGTGGAGAGGTTCAGGTCACCGGCGCCGCCACCGGGGCGACCCAGACCGCCGCCCGGCCGAGCCGCTGGTCCCGATTCGTCGTTCCGGTCGCGGTGCTCGCCATCGTCG
The DNA here is from genome assembly GCA_041491785.1 of Gemmatimonadota bacterium. Lineage (GTDB taxonomy): Bacteria > Gemmatimonadota > Gemmatimonadetes > Gemmatimonadales > GWC2-71-9 > JABFSM01. The sequence goes on from JBGPVQ010000402.1 coordinate 249, forward strand.
GTGCGTTCACGATGGGGTACTTCATGCGGCGCTCCGGCGGCGGGGGCGGCGTCAAACGCATCGCCGTGCTTCCCTTCGAGAATCAGGGCGCCGCCGAAGACGAGTTTTTCGCGGACGGGGTGACCGACGAGGTTCGGAGCAAGCTCTCCGGCCTCCCGGGAATTCTGGTCACCGCCCGAGGCAGCACCAGCCAGTACAAGAAATCGACCAAGTCTCCCAAGGAGATCGGCAGGGAGCTGGAGGTCGACTACCTGCTCACCGGCACCGTACGCTGGTCCAAAGGCACCGGCTCCGCCAACCGGGTGCGGGTCAATCCGGAGCTGATCCAGGTCTCGAATTCGTCGGAGACGTGGTCGGCGCCGTTCGACGCCGAGCTCTCCGATGTGTTCAAGGTCCAGTCGGACATCGCGGGAAAGGTCGCGTCCGCGCTGAATCTGGCGCTCGGAGCCGGCGACCAGCAACGGCTCGAGGAACGGCCGACCAGGAACCTCGAAGCCTACCAGGACTATCTCAAGGGAGAGCAGGCCACCCAGAGTCTGGCGGTCACCGACGCCCCGCATTTACGGGAGGGCCTGGGCTGGTACCAGAAAGCGGCCGCGCTCGACAGCAATTTCGTGGAGGCGGGGGTCCAGATTGCCCGGACGTTGTCGTCGCTCTACGCCAATGGGCCGACCGTAGAGGGCGTCGAAGCGGCCCGAGTTGCTGCCGAGCGGGTGCTCAAGCTGGCCCCGGACCGCCCGGTGGCACGGCAGGCGATGGGCACTTACCTGCTCAATCAGAAGAAGGACTACGCCGGCGCGCTGGAACAGTTTACCCTGGCGCTCAAGGCCGCGCCCAACAACGCCGATTTGCTCACCTCAGCGGCCGGGGCGGAGCGAACCCTGGGCCGGTGGGACGAGTCCCTCAATCACGCCCAACAAGCGGCCAAGCTCGACCCCCGGGCGGTGCGCACCGCCCGGATGGTCGCGAGGACGCTGCACGACACGCGACGCTACCCCGAGGCGCTGGTGGCCTTCGATCGCGCCCTGGCGCTGGCCCCGAACAATCTGGCCATCATCCAGGGCAAGGCCGGGTCCTGGCTCTCACTGGGACGGCTCGACAGCGCCCGTGCGGTGATTCGTGAGGCGCTCAAGGTGGTGGACACCATGGCCCTCGCAGCCCACTTCGCGCTCTACCAGGAACAGATGTGGGTGTTGCCCGACGAGATCAAGCCGCTGGTGACGAAACTCACACCCAAAAACTTCGACGGGGACCGGGGCCACTACGGACTCAAGGTGGGCGGCACCTGGAAGCTGCTCGGCGACCCGGCCAAGGCGCACGCCTTTGCCGACACCGCCCGCCAGGCGTTCGCCGCGGAGCTGAAGCAATTCCCCGAAGAGGCGCAGCTGCACGAGCTGCTGGGCCGCGCGCTGGCCCTGGGCGGATGGAAGCAGGCCGCGGTAGATGAAGCCGAGCTCTCGCTCCGAATGCGGGAGACGTCGCTGGATGCGGGGACCGGGCCGTATGTGAAGTTCCAGGTCGCGCGGATCCTGATTCAATCGGGGGAGCTGGACAAGGCGCTCGACCTGATCGAGCCGCTCCTCACCACCAACGGCTCCGATCTCACGCCGGCCTATATGCGGATTGACCCGAGCTTCGCGCCGCTCAAGGGCAATCCTCGCTTCGAAAAACTGATCGCCGGCAAGTAGCGGTGGCCGGCAGCCGCCGTCGAAACGCTTCGGTCGCGTATGCGATCCGGCCGGCGTTGACGGTCGCGAGGACCGCGATGCCCCCAAGCTCCGCGATCGGCGCGCTGAGCGGATCAGCGCTCAAGATCACCAGGTCCGCAATCCGGCCCGGCCGGAGCGACGGGTCCTGCGGAGAACCCACCGGCGGGAACAGCGTCGTCTGCATTCGGAGCGCAAGGAGCCGGGCCTCGGCATCGGGCCGGCCCGGGCCCACCGCATTTCGCCGGGTCAGCGCCGCCAGATAGCCGGCGAGCGCCTCCGCCGGACGGGTGAAGTAGTCGGATCCTTCCGCCATTCGGGCTCCCATCCGCACCAGCCGGTCCCAGGCATAGACCCGAGGCTCGTTGGCCGCGCCGAGGCGCGCGGTGCCGAACGGCGGATCATCTCCGGGTGACGAGTTGAAGTTGGACTGGATCGACAGCACCACACCGAGCCGGACGGCTCGGGCGAAATCCTCCTCCCGCGCGTAGGAGAAATGCTCGATCCGGAGTCGGGAGGGATCGAGGCCGGGGCGCTCACCCAGGAGCCGCTCGTAGGCATCGAGGGTGCGCTTCACCGCCTCGTCGCCGATGGCATGCGTCGCCACGCCGAGGCCGGCATCGAGCGCCCGACGGCCAAGGGCCACGATTTCGTCGGTGCGCATCCGAGGCACACCACTGGTCGCCCCATCGTCGGCGTAGGGATGGGTCAGCGCCGCGCCCCGGCTGCCCAGCGCGCCGTCGGCGAACAGCTTGAGATGGGTGATGCGCAATTGGGAAGAGAGTGTCCGGCTCCGGGGCGGACCAGCGAGCAACGAATCCGCCAGCCGGCTCGGCGCTGGGATCATGAGATTCACCCGGATCGGCAAGGCAGCGGCGGAGTCGGCCCGCCGCAGCAGCTCCAGAAAATGCCCCAGATCGGGAGTGAGACTGACCACGCCGGGAAACGGAAGCGTCCCGGCGTCATAGACCTCGACGACACCGCGCGCTGCCAGCGCCTCGGCCGCGAGGCGGAACGCGGCCGTGGCGTCCCCATCCGA
>JBGPVQ010000403.1:0-2983 GCA_041491785.1 Gemmatimonadota bacterium
GCCGTCAGACCAGGAGTACTCGGCGCCGCTCAGTCTGCTCGGGGCCCATCAGCGGCGCAATGCCGCGGTCGCCGCGGCTGTCCTGCAGGCTCTCCCGGCGCCGTACCGGCCCGACGTGGGGGCGGTGGCCCGCGGGTTCGAGAGTGCCACCGTTCCCGGCCGACTGGACCGGCGGGACAAGTGGCTCTTCGACGTGGCGCACAATCCCGACGGGGTCGCCGCACTCTGCCGCGCCCTTGGCGAGCTCAACCCTCCGCGGCCGATCCACGCGCTGGTTTCGATTCTCGGTGACAAGGCCTGGCCGGAGATGCTGGTGCAGCTGGATCGCGTGGTGGATCGCGGTGTCCTGACCGTCACCCCCAGCGCCGAGGGACGGCGGTGGGACTTGGAATGGCTCCGCCGGTGGCTCAAGGATCCCACCCGTCCGCCGGCGCGCGCGGCGTGGCAGCTCCTCCCGGAGTTCGCGGAGGCGCTCAAGCGGGTGCAGGAGGGCGCGGGGACGGTGTTGGTGACGGGTTCGTTCCACACCGTCGGAGATGTGATGGAGACGCTGGGACTGGGGCCCGTTTGACTTGGAGGACGTGATGCGGAAGGCAACCGCGGCGGCAATGGCGCTGACGCTCTGGGCTTGCGGCACCGGCGAGGGCGGGGGGGCCGGCTCGGCCAGTACCCGGGACAGCGCGGGGATCCGGATCGTCGAGAACCAGGGAGCGGCGTGGCCCGCCGGCGCGGGATGGCGGATACCGGACACCTCCCTGGTGGACATCGGAGGCCGGGGAGAGGGTGCTTCGGAGCTCGATCAGGTGAACGGCCTGGTGCGCCTGAGTGACGGGCGGCTGGCTCTGGCCAACGCGGGGACCAACGAACTCCGCCTGTTCGACGCCTCGGGAACCCACCTCAGGAGCGTCGGCAGTACCGGGAGCGGGCCGGGCGAGTTCCAGATGATGGCGGGCCTCTGGGTCGGAGTGGGAGATTCGATCCTGGTCTCCGATGTCATGACGCGCCGGTTGACCGTGGTTGATCGGGAGGGCAACGTCGGCCGGTCGTTTTCGCTCGGTGGCCAGCCGGGCCTGGCGATGCCGGCCGGCGGCCGGGTGACCGTCGCGATTCCGCAGGGATGGTTCGGAGACGGATCGGTGCTCGGCGTTACCCAGGCGTTCAGCCTCAACGACCCGCGCCAGGGCGCGTATCGAGACAGCGTGACCCTCGTTCGCTATGGCGCCGACGGCGCGGTGCGCGATACCCTGGGCCGCTTCCCCGGCGCCGAGATGGAGCAGATGATTCTGGCAGTCGGCGGGCGGTCCATCTCCGCGCCGACGCCGGTGCCGTTGGGGCGGCAAACCCACACCTACGTGCGGGAGGGTCGATTGTTCGTGGCCAGGAACAACGGGTGGGAGGTCGAGGTGCGCGGCGCCGACGGCGTGCTCCGAAGCCTCATCCGAGCCTCCGCGAGGCCGCGGGCGATCACCGCCAAGGACATCGAGAAGAACCGAAAGGAACAGCTCGACGCACTCGAGGGGCAGCCGATGATCCGCAATCTTCCCGAAGCACTCAAGACCCAGATGAAGCAGCGGATCGAGCAGGCGAAGTATCCCGCCAGTTTCCCTTTTATCGTGGCTCTCCTAGGTGATCCGGCGGGCAATCTCTGGGTGCAGGAACCGACCGGAGCCGGCGAGGAGCGCTCGCTCTGGGCGGTGGTGGATTCGACCGGTCGCTTGCTCGGGCGGGTCCGAACTCCGGCGCATTTCCGACCGACCTTCATCGGCCTGGATGCGGTCTTCGGGGTGTGGCGGGATCCGGACGAGGTCCAGCATGTCCGGGGGTACCCGCTCCGGAAGGGCTAGGGGCTCTCAGCTGAGTCATTATCTTTGGAGATGGTGTTCAAGGCGCTTCCCGGATTCAGAGATTTCTTCCCGGAGGAATTCGCCCTCCGCGCCCACATCTTCGATGCGATGCGCCGGGTGGCGCGGTGCTACGGCTTCGAGGAGTACGATGGGCCGCCACTCGAGCCGCTGGAGCTCTACACCGACAAGAGCGGCGACGAGATCGTCGGGCAACTCTACAGCTTTACCGACAAAGGGGGGCGCGAAGTTGCGCTCCGTCCGGAGATGACCCCGACGCTCGCCCGGATGGTGGCCGAGCGGGCCAACGGTATCAAGAAACCGATCCGCTGGTTCTCGATCCCTCAGCTGTTCCGCTACGAACGCCAGCAGCGTGGCCGGCTCCGGGAGCACTTCCAGCTCAACTGCGATTTGGTGGGAGAGCCCGGTCCGCTGGGAGATGCGGAGATCATCGCGCTGGCGATTGACGTAATGCGGGCGCTCGGGCTCTCGGCCGCCGACGTCCGGGTGAGGGTTTCCGACCGCCGGATGCTGGCGGTGCTGCTCGAGGAAATCGGCATCGGTGCCGCCCGGCAGGGGCTGGCTTTCCAAGCGTTGGACAAGCTGGGCCGTTCGGAGTACGCCGCGCGGAAGAGGGCGCTGCTTCAGGATGGCGCGCCGGAGTCGGCCATCGCAGCGCTGGAGACGGTTCCGGCGGTGCGGACCTGGGCCGATCTGGAGACCCGGTTTCCGGACGCGGCCCGCGCTGGCGAACCCCTCCGGGAAACGATGGCCGCGCTCGACGCGATGGGCCTCGGTGAGTTTCTCGATCTGGACCTCACCATCGTTCGCGGCCTCGCCTACTACACTGGAACGGTCTTCGAGCTGTTTGATGCCCAACGCGCGCTGCGTGCCATATGCGGCGGCGGCCGCTATGACGACCTCCTCGAGCGGGTGGGCGGTGTCAACCTCCCCGCACTCGGTTTCGGGATGGGTGACGTAGTCCTGGGTGAGTTGCTCAAGGAGCGGGGACTGGTTCCCGAACCGGCCGCCTCGGCGGAAGTGTTTCTGGTGGCCGCCACGTCGGAGGACCGGCCACTGGTGCTGCGACTGGCCCACCAGCTTCGGGAGCACGACATCCGCGTGGAGTACTCCCTGGGCGA
>JBGPVQ010000404.1:0-2973 GCA_041491785.1 Gemmatimonadota bacterium
GCTTCCGCGATGACGCCCAGCTGGGCGCTCCAGATCCACGGATCGGCGGGTGCCAGACGGCATTGCCCCATCCAGGCGCCGCAATCCATGAGCACCAGCGGCTTGCCGTCGCCGCGCGGGCCCTGGACGATGCGCGCCTGGTGGGTGTGGCCGATTACCACGGTCCGGATATCGTGGCCGTGCTTCTTGAGCTGGACGGCCAGCTTGGCGGCGTTATCGAAGAACTTCGGAGGCTTGGCGGCGGTCGCGGCATTTACCACGTTCACCGAGACATTGGGCCCCACGCCGAGCGCCGGCCGGCCCCGGGCCAGCGCGCTGGTCTCCGCACCGATCGGCACGTCGCCGGGCGTCATTGCCTGGTTCACCTTGGCCACAATGCCGCGGTCTTCCTGGAGCAGCTCGGTCTGCCCCGCGGTCACCTGCTTGGCCGCTCTGACGATGATCGCCTGCAGCTCGTCGGGGAGCGCCATCTCGATCCAGTCGAACAGATCGCCGTGGACCACCAGGATGTCGCCGAGGGAGGAATCCTGATTCTCGATGATCCCCACGCGAAGCGTGGCCCAGGCAGGGAGCTCGTGGGTCATGTAGTCGTGGTTGCCGGCCAGGATCCGGGCCCGGACGCCGCTGGGCGGGCTGGAGGTGAGCAGCTTGATGTGCTCCTTGTAGGCGGCGGCGATCGCATCCACTTCGGCCTGATCCCCCCGGCCCCCGGTCGCGCGCCAGATGTCGAAGAGATCGCCCATGTGCCAGACCAAGAGCTCTCCCCGGTTGTCCTTCTTGAGCTGCTTCAGGGACTGCAGCAGCGTCAGCAGCTCGGCATCGAGCTGGAAGTGGTTCTTGGGATAGACCACCAGGTCCGGCGGGGAGAGCAGGTGGCAGTCGGGAACGAAAATGTGGACTCGGCCCCCGGGGAGGGCGAGCGCGGGGTCGGCATATTGCGCCACCAGCGCCACCCCAAACTGCTCCGGGTGAGCGGCATCGGCGGGAAAGCCGGCTTCGAGCGCGGTCAGAACATTGGCGTGGGTCAGCATGGAGCTCCTCTTCCCGATTCAGCGCGCCTCACCCCGGCAGGGAGGATTGGCCAGGAACACCTCGAGCGTTGCCGGGCGACCCCCGGCGTCACTCCGGCTCCCGAAGCGGAGCCAGACCTCCTGATAGATCATGGCCGCGCAGCTCCCGTCGGTCGGGTTCCAGTCGGTGCACGGCGTGGTGCGCCGGGCGTCCTGGAGCGGGATGCCGAAGCTGGCACCGGGGAAGAGCGGGCGCAGCTTGTCGTTCATCTCGAACGGGGAGGAAAGGACCACTCGCGGAATCGAGTCGAAGACCGCGGCGTAGCGCGCCCGTACTTCCGCCGCCGAGCGGCGGTCGCAGCTGGGAGCGTCGGGCGTCTCCCGGCATTCGTCGGCCCGGCCGGAGCGCACCAGGCAGACGGTACCCGCGAGCGCCGTGGCCAAGGCGGCGCGGAGCGCCGTGGAGTCGGCGGGGAGATCGTAGCTCAGCCGGCCGCTGACCTCCGGGACACCGGTCAGCAGCAGCGTCGGGGCATGGTGGCAGGCGGCGAGTGTGGCGACCATGGCGGCCAGACGGAGTTTCCTTTGGCCGGGCTTGGCGCTCTCCCCGGTAACGTGATTCCAGCTCATAGGATTCCCCCAGCCGCGTGGGACGAATTGGGGCTACTTTCTCAGTCACCTGCTCGGGAGGCGCGCATGCCCAGCCCGGTCCGCTTGCTGATCGCGGAGGACCACGACCTCATGGGTCAGGGCCTTCGCTCCATGCTCGAGAGTAATGCCCTGACCGTGGTGGGCATCGTGCGGGACGGCGGTGAGGTCGCGGCGGCGGTCTGCCGGCACCGCCCCGACGTGCTGCTGCTCGACCTCTCGATGCCCACCCGGAGCGGAATCGACCTCATCCCGGAGCTCAGGACCCTGGCGCCGGTGATGCGCATCCTGGTGGTAACCATGCACCTCGACGCCTTGCTGGCGGACACCGCCATGCGGCTCGGCGCGCACGGCTTTGTTCCCAAGGACTCCGGCATCGAGGAGCTGCGCACCGCCATCGCAGCGGTCCAGGGCGGCGAGACCTACGTGTCGAGCCGGGTATCGGCGGAGCGGCCGGGCCTCGCCAACCTGACGCCGCGCCAGCTGGTCATCCTCCGCCTGATCGGCGAGGGCACCTCCACCGAAACCATCGCGAAGACCCTGGGGGTGAGCATCCACACGGTGCACTTCCATCGCCGCAACATCCACCATGCCTTGGGGCTAGAGACCGAGCTGGACCTGGTGCGCTACGCCGTGCTGGCCAACCTCACCCCGAAGAAATGAGCCCCGCTACACCGCGGCGATCGGTATCCCCTCGCCGAAGGTGATCCCGTCTGACCAGGTGAACTCCCGGGAGGCCCGCTCGGCAACCACCTCCCCGGCGCACTTGAGCGTGCCCACTACCTTGGCCTTCCCGGGATCCAGACGGGTGATCATTCCGTCCTGGATCACCACCACCCCCGCGTCCACCGTGATGTCGAGGATGAGCTCGAAGGGAATCTTGCCCGCCGGCTTGCCATCGAGGAACAGCTCGATGTAGGGCGACCGGCTGGCCTTGATATGATGGGTGGAGAGTGACAACACGCTGATCTTGTCGGCTGGGAGCTTGCCCTTCTTGTACTTGCTGAATTTCCGGTTGGTTTTCCAGGCGCCGACCAGAATGTCGGCCAGCGGCACATCGATCAGGCTCCGCAGCAGGTCCGGGGTACGGTTCGCCAGGGAGATCCAGAATCCCGGCGAGACCACGGCCCGCGCCACATCGAGCGGGGACATCCCGCTGATCTCCTTCCGGACCGCCTTCATCCAGTCCGGCAGCTTGAGCTCGCCCTGATCGATATGGAAGCGGAGGGGTTCCATCGCGTCGCTCATGTTGGGCTCTCCCCGATTGACGGTCCATCTCCGGCGACCTCCTGGCTGCCCTCCCCCGGATTTGCCC
>JBGPVQ010000405.1:0-2966 GCA_041491785.1 Gemmatimonadota bacterium
ATCCTCGAATGGCTCCAGCGCGAGCCCGCCGCCCGCGGCGCGGTAGCCGCGGTAAAGGCGCTGGCTCCACCGCTGTCCGTCGGCGTCCAGGGTTCCTCCGAAATCGAATAGTACGGCTTCGGCCATCGCCGGTCCGGTCTCCTCCGCTCGTTCCAACCAGTTGCAACTCACTCGGGCAAGCCTCGTGCCGCCGGAGCACAGGTCACGGCACGGCCCCCGCGGTATTATTGGATCATGGCCATGGGTCTTCCCCGCCGACTGGCGATCCTCGCCGCCTGTCTGGCCGCCGCGCTGGTCGTTGTGGTCACCGAGGTGTCGCTGGCCCTGTCGGAACGATCCCGGCTGGAGGATCTACGGCTGGAAGCGATGGCGGTCGCGTCGACCCTGGCCGACTACCTCAATCGCGCCGCCCCTACCGGCGACCCCGCGTCTTTAGATGCCGCCCTGGCGGCGTGGGCGGGCCTGCATCTGAGACAGACCTCCGCGGCGGTATACTCGCGGGACCGCTCGGGCCGCCTCGCCTTCGCCGCTTCGACCGATTCGATCACCCAGCCGGAGATTGCGCGCGAGGATCAACAGGCCGTCCTGGAATACCAGGAGATGGTCTGGCAGGAGAAGGGCGATCGGCCGGCGTGGCGGGTGGCGGAGCCACTGGGTCTGCGGCGGCGGGCGACCGGGCTCCTGAGCCTCCGCCTTTCGACCGCGCGACTTCATGAATGGACCATCGCGGAGCGGCGAAGGGGGTGGATCCTCGCCACGGTCGCGGGACTGGTACTCGCGGCGGGCATCGCCTGGATCACCTCTCGCTGGGTGGGGACCCCGCTTCGGGCGCTGGGCGAGGCGATGGCGGGCGCCTATGCCGGTCCGCGATCGGCACCATCCGCGCCGGAAATCGGGCCGAACGAGTTCCGCGCGCTGGCCCGCCGCTACAACGAGCTCCGCCACGCGCTGGCCGAGCGGGAGCGGGAAAGCGAAGCGCGGGCCGCGCTACTCGCGCTCGAGGAACGGGCCCGCGGCCTCGAGCGCGTGGCGCTGGTGGATGAAGCCTCGGCCAGCTTCGCGCACGAGATCGGGACACCGCTCAACACCCTCAACGGGCACTTCCAGCTCCTGCGCGAGGACCTGCGGGCACACGGGGTGTCGGATGCGGCGCACCGGGTGGATCTGGTGCTCGGACAGGTCGAGCGGGTCAGCGGGATCGTGCGGGCGTGGCTCGCGCGCGGAGCCTGGCCCCACCCCACCGCCCGGCCGGTCGATTTGAGAAAGGTGGCCGACCGGATGCTCGAGTTCCTGGAGCCCTCGCTGGCGGTGGGAGGCGTCACCGCGATGGTCGAGAACCGGGAGGCACCGCCGGTCCGGGCGCGTTGCGACCCCGAGCTGGTGGAACAGATCCTCCTCAATTTGATGAAGAACGCGATTGAGGCGATGCCCCGGGGCGGCCAGGTGACCCTCGACGCGGGCGGCGACGCCCGCACCTCGTGGCTCACCATCACCGATACCGGGCCCGGCATGAGCGCCGAAGTGAAGCAGCAGCTCTTCAATCCGTTCGCCACCACCAAGGGGCCGCTCGGCACCGGCCTCGGGCTCACGGTGAGCCGCCGGCTGGCGCGCGCGCTGGGCGGCGACCTGGTGCACGAACCGACGGCCACCGGCACTCGCTGGCGGCTCACCCTTCCGGCGGCGGGGGCGGAGGCATGAGCACCACCGCGGCACCGGCCCGCCTGCTCCTGGTGGACGACGACGAGGAGGCCTGCCATCTCCTCGGCGAAGTCCTCGAGCGGGAGGGCTACGGCGTGGTGCGCGCCCTCTCGGTAGAAGCAGCCCTCGAGGCGCTGGAGGAGGCGGGCTCCTTCGACGCCGTCCTCACCGACCTCCGGATGCCCGGCGCCAGCGGGCTCGATTTGCTCCGTGCAGTGCGGAGCCGGGACCCCCGCGCACTGGTCTTCGTGCTCACCGCCTTCGGGGACGCGGCGGCCGCCGGCGAGGCGATTCGCGCCGGTGCGTACGACTTCATCTCGAAGCCCTACGATCTCCCCGGCATGCGCCGCGCGATCGCCCAGGCGCTGGAACGGCGCAAACTCACGCCGCCACCGTCGGTTCCCGCGTCGCCCTCGCACAGCAACGAACGCGAGCCGGTCATCGTCGGACATAGCCCGGCCATCATCGAGGTGATGAAGACCGTCGCGCGGGTGGCGCCGAGCCAGGCGACAGTCCTCATCACCGGAGAAACCGGCACCGGGAAGGAGCTGATCGCCCGCGCGATCCATGGTTTCTCCGACCGGGCGCGGGAGCACTTCGTGGCGATCAACTGCTCCGCGCTCGCGGAAGGGGTGCTCGAGAGCGAGCTGTTCGGCCACGTGCGCGGCGCATTCACCGGGGCGGCGGCCACTCGGCCGGGACTGTTCCGCGAGGCCGATCGGGGGACCATTTTCCTCGACGAGATCGGGGACGTTTCGCCGGCGCTGCAGTCGCGGCTCCTCCGGGTATTGCAGGAACGGGAGATCACGCCGGTCGGAGCGGACACGCCGGTTCGGGTGGACGTGCGGGTGCTGGCCGCCACCCACCAGGACCTCGACGAGCTGGTCAAGCAGGGGCGGTTCCGGGGGGATCTCTTCTATCGGCTCAACGTGGTCACGGTGGAGCTACCACCGCTCCGCGAGCGGCTGCAGGACCTACCCCTCCTGGTGCACCACTTTCTCCGCCAGTTTGCCGCCGCGCACCGGCGTGGGCCGGTGGCGCTCGCTCCCGACGCGGAAGCATTGCTCCTGGGCTATTCCTGGCCGGGGAACGTGCGCGAGCTGCAAAACGTCCTCGAGCGCGCCATCGTGCTCGCGGCCCAGGGCGTAATCGGTCCCGAGCATCTGCCCGCCGATCTGCGCGATTCGCGCTCGCGCGCCACACCGGCCGCGCGGCCCGGCGAGCCGGTGCCGCCGCTTCCGCTCGCGGAAGTCGAGAAGCGCCACGTC
>JBGPVQ010000406.1:0-2961 GCA_041491785.1 Gemmatimonadota bacterium
CAGCGCGGCGTAGAGGAGGTCGGTGATGAGGGTGGACTTTCCCGATCCCGATACGCCGGTCACCGCCACGAAGAGGCCGAGGGGGACCTCCACCGTCAGGTTGCGGAGGTTGTGTGCTCGCGCGCCCACCAGGCGGAGGGCCCGTTTGGGATCGCGGGCGCGCCGGCCCGCGGGAAGCGGAATCCTCAGCTCGCCCCGCAGATACCGTGCGGTGAGCGAGTCGGGATGGGCGAGGATGTCGTCGACGGTTCCCTCCGCCACGACGTGTCCGCCCTGGTTCCCGGCGCGGGGCCCCAGATCGATCACGTGATCGGCGGCGCGAATCGTCTCCTCGTCGTGCTCGACCACGATGACGGTGTTGCCGAGGTCGCGCAGCTCCCGGAGCGTGCGCAGCAGCCGGGCATTGTCCCGCTGGTGGAGCCCGATGCTGGGCTCGTCGAGCACGTACAGCACCCCCACCAGCCGGGAACCGATCTGGGTGGCCAGCCGGATACGCTGGGCTTCACCGCCGGAAAGGGTCCCGGCGCTGCGGCCGAGGGTGAGATACTCGAGACCGACGTCGCGGAGAAACACCAGCCGGTCCCGAATCTCTTTCAGGATCGGCCCGGCGATCTCCGGATCCACTCCTCCCGCCTTTCCCCGCCCGACCGGGATGGCGTCGAAGTAGGCGAGGGTGTCATCGACCGGCAGCTCGACCACGTCGCCGATGCTCCGGCCGGCCAGCAGAACCGAGAGACTTTCCGGCTTGAGCCGCCGGCCCTTGCAGGCTCGGCAGGGCATTTCCACCAGGAATTCCTCGAGCTGCCCGCGCACCGCATCGCTACTGGATTCGTGGTAGCGCCGCTCGACGTTCTTGAGGATACCCTCCCACTCGGTTTCATAGTCGGCGCGTCCGCGCGCTCCATCCCCTCCGAACTTGAACAGGTTGCCGGGGGCCCCCTGGAGCAGCACCTGGCGTGCCGGGGCGGGGATCCCGCTCCAGGGCGCGCCGAGATCGAAGCGAAACGCCTTGGCCAGCGCCGGCAGCACCACCTTGCGGAGGTATCCCGAGGGCTCGCCCCAGGGCAGGACGACGCCCTCGAGGATCGAGATGGAAGGATCACCGAGGATCAGCTCGGCGACGACCTCTCGGCGGGTTCCCAGGCCGTGGCATTCGCCGCAGACGCCGAACGGAGAGTTGAACGAGAACTGGCGTGGCTCGAGCTCCGGGAGGGAGAGGCCGCATTGGGGGCAGGAGAACCGTTCGGAAAAAAGGGTGCTGGACGGCTTCACGCCTTGGGTGACGACTTCGACGGTGCCCTCGGCCACCTTGAGCGCCGTCTCGATCGAATCGTTGAGGCGGCTCCGGTCTTCCGAGCGCACCACCAGGCGGTCCACCACCACGGCGACGTCGTGGTTGTGCCGGCGGTTGAGCGAGGGCACCGCGTTGAGATCATAGACCTCGCCATCGACCCGCGCCCGGACGAAGCCCCGCTTCCGCAGATCCTCGAAGAGCTCCTTGAACTCGCCCTTCCGGCCCCGCACCAGCGGTCCCAGGATTTCGATCCGGGTGCCGGCAGGCCAGCCGACCACGGTGTCGGTGATCTGGGCCGCGCTCTGGCGGGTGACCGGGCTGCCATCGTTGGGACAGTGCGGCACGCCGGCCCGGGCCCAGAGCAGCCGCATGTAATCGTAGATCTCGGTGACCGTCCCCACCGTGGACCGGGGATTGTGCCCGGTGGACTTCTGTTCGATGGAGATGGCCGGCGAGAGGCCTTCGATGCCGTCCACATCGGGCTTTTCCATGAGCCCGAGGAACTGGCGCGCGTAGGCGGAAAGCGACTCGACGTAGCGGCGCTGGCCTTCGGCGTAGATCGTGTCGAAGGCGAGGGAGGACTTGCCGGAGCCGGAGAGCCCCGTAATTACGGTCAGGCGATTCCGCGGGATCGCGACGCTGATGTTCTTGAGGTTGTGCTCGCGGGCGCCGCGGACGCGGAGGAATTCTTCCGGCATAAGAAGGGAAACGTATCGGGGCGTGACATCGCATTCAACTGGGCGGAAATCAGCGAGGTGCGAGAGGCGCGGAGGCCCCCCAATTACTTTGAGGCATGCGCCGCCTCAGGAGCAGCCGCGCCCCCGAGCCGGATGACGCGGCAATCGAGGGCTTCGACCGCCTCGATCTCGAGGGGGATGCTATCGGCCCGGTGGCGGACGAGGTGTCCTGGCTTCGCCCCTTCGGGGCCGACGTACCGGGCCTGATCCTCGCCGACCTCTCGGTGGAGCCCGAGCCGGAGCCGATCCGGGTACCGCGGCAGGCCCGGGAGCTCGCCGCGCTGGGACGGCGGCTCGACGCCGTTCTGCTGCTGCGGCGGTATCTCGAAGACTCCCCCCGCGACGCGGCGGTCCGCGCGACGCTGGCTGAGTTCCTCGACGACGGCGGCGAGCCGGAGGAAGCGCTCGACGAATTCACCCGGGCCCTCGCCGACGCCGCGGAACCGGTGCCGATTCTGGTACGCCGCGGCGCGATCCACGCACGGCAGGGCCGGACCGCAGCGGCGGAACGCGATCTGCGCGACGCGATCCGGCAACAGCCGCGCTATGCCGCCGCGCATTTCCACCTGGGCGTCACCCTGCTCCGCAAGGGCCGCGGCGGCGAAGCCACTGCGTCGCTCCGCGAGTCGCTTCGGTGGGCCCCCGATGATTCCGACGCCATCTACTACCTCGGGGAGGCCCTTGAAGCGCAGGGCGACCTCCCCGGGGCGCTGGCGGCGCTGGAACAGGCCGCGGCGCTGGCGCCGGGGAATCCGCGCAGCTACAAGCTGATGGGCCGGCTGCTCGATCGGATGGGACGCGGGGACGAGGCGATGGCGATGCACCGCAAGGCCCGGGAGGCTTCGATCCGCTGATGGATCTGGGCCTTACCCGACGCAACATCGGCCGGCTGGTGCTCCTGACCTGGGCGGTGATGCTCGCCTGGCTGGC
>JBGPVQ010000407.1:0-2939 GCA_041491785.1 Gemmatimonadota bacterium
ACACGAGCACCTGGTGGCCGCGGTGCCGGAGAAAGCGGAGCGCGGTGAGCGCCAGCGGCGAATCGAACAGCAGATCGGAGACGAACACCACCAGCCCCCGGCGGCGCAGCTGCTCCACCACGCGGCGGAGCGCCGGTTCCGCAGCGGTCCCGCGACCAGCGGGCGTGGCCGCCAGCTCCCGGAGCAGGAGATGCCACTGAGTATGCCGTGCCCGCGGCGGCACCACGCGGCGGACCTCCTCGTCGAAGGTGAGGAGCCCGGTGGCATCGCGCTGGCGGAGGAGGACGAGGGCGAGCGCCGCAACCAGCCGCTCGGCGTAGGCGCGCTTGGTGAGCCGGCTCTCCGGCGCACCGGACCAGTCCATCGAGCCGCTGGTGTCGAGCACCAGCATCGCCCGCAGGTTGGTCTCTTCCTCGAACTGCTTGACGTAGAGGCGGTCGCTGCGCGCCAGCAGTCGCCAGTCGAGATAGCGGAGCTCGTCACCCGGCTGATACATGCGGTGCTCGGCAAATTCCACGAAGAACCCGCGGCGGGGGGAGCGATGCAGGCCGGCGAGGAAGCCCTCGACGATTCCCTCGGTAACCAATTCGAGCCCGCCCAGGCGGGCGACCTCGGCCGGGTCGAGCAAATCGAGCCGGGATGTGGCTGGGGAAACAGCGGCGGCGGGCATGCCTGGCCCAACCTAGAACCGTGTCCCCAGTGAGTCAACGCGGAGCCGCGGGTGTCCCGCCGGGGGGACGAAGCGAGGCTGGCCGCGTTCCAGGCCGCCCGATCCAAGTGCCTGATCGAAAGCAACTTCGGCCATCCGGCGCGGGAGTCTGGCGAGTGGCACCGGCTCTGCACAGTTTCCCGGCGATGCTTTCTACTCTGTTGCTTCTCGCCGTGTCCCTGGCCGCACCGGCCGACACCACCACGGCCCCCCCCAAGGCGCCGCCTTCGCCTCCTTCGGTCGGCCGCCCGGCCCCCGGCAAGGCCACGCCGGCGCCGAGTCCCAAGCCCCTTGGGGAGCCGATCCTCAAGCGCCGAAAACCGTCGGGGCAGCCGGCCAATTAGATTGGAGCAGACGGCTATACCCTGGCCGGTTCGCAGGCCCCCCATTCCCCTTTTCCGACATCCCAATCAATGACCCCTCGACTTGGCATCCTGAGCCTCCTCGCCCTCGGCGCGCCGCTGATTGGCCAAGCCCAGACCCCTGCGGTCAGGCGCGCGGCCGGCACGATTACCGAGGCGGATGTCCGCCGCCGGATATTTCTCATCGCGGACGACTCGATGGGCGGGCGCAATACGCCGAGCCCGGGACTCAACAAGACCGCGGCGTACATCGCGAGCGAGTTCAAGCGGTTCGGGCTGAAGCCCGGGGGAGATAGCGGCAGGTACCTGTTGAGCTATCCGATCAGTTCCCGGCGGGTACTGGCCGAGCAGTCCAACGTGCGGTTCGGCCAGACCTCCGGGGAGGGAGCGGTCCATACCACCCTGGCCGAGGGCGCCGCACTTCTGTTCGGTCCGACCAGCACCGCCGCCAGGGGGAGCGTCGTTCTGGTGGGCGGCTCGATCGTACTCGACAGCCTCAAGCCGGAGGATCTTCGGGATCGGATCGTGGTGCTGGTTCCGCCGGTAAGCGGGCCGCAATCCATGCCCGGCTATCGTACCCTGCAACGCCTGACCCGGTCGGGAGCGCGGGGAATCGTGGTGGTGGTCAACTCCGATTCCGTCTTCGCGGGCTATGCGCGCACCCAGTCCAGAATCCGGACCTCCGCGGGAGACGCGCCGGGCGGAACCGCGGTGATCGCGGTGCGGGAGAGCACCATCCTGGCGCAGGTGCCCGACGCAGCCCAACAGTTCGAGCAGTTGCGGTCCGCAGCGACCACGGTGGTCCAACCGGCTCCGGACTGGGAGGGCGAGCTCACCGTCAAGGACACCGCGTTGTCGGTGACCTACGCGCCCGACGTCGTGGGCATCCTGGAGGGGTCCGACCCGACGCTCAGGAGCGAGTACGTGGTGTACTCGGCGCACATGGACCACGTGGGCACCACCGGTCAGCCCGGAGCCCAGTGCGGCGCGATGGGCGCCGACAGCATCTGCAACGGGGCCGACGACGACGGTTCCGGCACCGTCGGCGTGCTCGAGCTCGCGGAGGCGTACAGTCGCCCGGGTGCGCGCCCGAAGCGGTCGATGATCTTCCTCACCGTGAGCGGCGAAGAGCACGGGCTCTGGGGCAGCGAATGGTTCGTGAATCACCCGCCGGTCGGCATCAAGCAGATTGTGGCCGACCTGAACGCCGACATGATCGGACGGAACTGGAAAGACACCATCGTCGCCATCGGGAAGGAACACTCCGACCTGGGTGGCACGCTCAACCGGGTCAACGCCGCCCATCCGGAGCTCAAGATGCACGCCATCGACGACCGGTGGCCGGAGCAGAGCTTCTACACCCGATCGGACCACTACAACTTTGCCCAGAAGGGCGTGCCGATCCTCTTCTTCTTCAACGGAGTGCACGCCGACTACCACCGCCCCTCCGATTCCCCCGACAAGATCGACGCCGAAAAGGAGAGCCGGATCGTCAAGCTGCTGTTCTACGTCGGGCAGGAGGTGGCGAACGCGACGGAGCGGCCGAAGTGGGTGCCGGCAAGCTACCAGCGGATCGTCACGCCGTCGCGATGACCGACGCCTTGCCCGGGACCCTGGCCGAATTCCGCGCGTTCCGCGAGCGGATGAACGAGAGCATCCTGAATGCCGGAAACCTGACGATCAACCGGTTCTTCGCGCTCGACGGACGCGCCTACGATGCCGGCGCGTTGGGCGT
This sequence comes from Gemmatimonadota bacterium, assembly GCA_041491785.1. Taxonomy (GTDB): domain Bacteria; phylum Gemmatimonadota; class Gemmatimonadetes; order Gemmatimonadales; family GWC2-71-9; genus JABFSM01. Next base: position 2,807 of record JBGPVQ010000407.1, read on the forward strand.
GAAGACGAAGGAAATGCTCGGACTGGTCGCATCGCTGGTGCTCCGCTGCGACGACTGCGTCACCTACCACGTGGTCCGCTGCAAAGAAGAAGGCGTGACCGACGAAGAGCTGCTCGAGGTATTCGCGGTGGGC
>JBGPVQ010000408.1:0-2933 GCA_041491785.1 Gemmatimonadota bacterium
CGTAATCGGTCCCGAGCATCTGCCCGCCGATCTGCGCGATTCGCGCTCGCGCGCCACACCGGCCGCGCGGCCCGGCGAGCCGGTGCCGCCGCTTCCGCTCGCGGAAGTCGAGAAGCGCCACGTCCTCGGCGTGCTCGAGACCACCGGCGGCAGCCGGGAACGGGCCGCGCGGATACTCGGGATTTCCCGCCGGACCCTGCTACGAATGCTGCAGCGCTGGGGTGAGGAAGGGAGTTGAATCAGCGGGACAATTTGTCCCGCCGGGGCATTTTGGCCGGGACACTCTGTCCGCACCGGGCTCCACCCCCCGAGAAAGGCCCCCTCCGGACCGGTCCGGCTCGGCATGACGCTTGCCCTTCGACGGGTAAGCTGTCCGCCGAGCCCGGCAGCCCTCCCCGCAAACCATACCGATTCGAGAGGGCTCGCTCGAACCAGGAGTGCACCGATGACCCGTAGGACCTCGCTCTTCACGCTCGCGCTCGCCGCCCTCCTGACTGGTACCGCGGTGGCGCAGACCCCGGCTCCGCCAAAGCCGGCCCCAGTCAAGGCCAAGTCGGCCATGGCCGCCACGGACACCACCAAGAAGAAGGCCAAGACGTCGGTAGTGGCCAGGGACACCACGAAGAAGATGTCGGCGATGGCGAAGGACACCACCAAGAAGGCAACGACCCCGAAAAAGAAGCACGTCAAGAAGGGCACCGCCAAGCCGGACACCACCAAGAAGAAGCCGTAAGCAGCTCAGCAGACGACGAACGCCCGGCCGCGCGGCCGGGCGTTCGTCGTTAGGTCATGAGGCCTTCCCGCTGCGGAGGGTCGATTCGATTTCCGCCGGGGTCGCCCGGCGGGGGAATCCGTCCGCTCCCGGCCGAGTCGGCACCCGGACACCGACAACCGCGCCGGCCTCGGACACCTCCACCACCGCCTGGGCCACGTCGTCGCCGGGATGCTCTCCCTGATCCACCGTGATGACCAGCACCCAACGGCCGGTGTTGCCCCACTGATTGCGGAGCACAAACACTCCGGCGTGCGAAGTCTTCTCCAGCGTGAGCGACACCGTGCGGCGCTGGCCGTTCACGAGGCCTTCCGCGGTGCCGCTGATCGGCGCGGTCATCGGAATGCCGTGATGGAAGGCGTGCACCACCAGGAAGGCGCCGCGGGTGTCCCGATCCCAGGGATTGGCAGGGAGTTCGATCGAGATCCAGGGTGGTCCGGCGAAGGCCGTGGCGGGCAGCGCGGCGGTTAGCAACAGGGCAAGCGAGAGTCGGGAGAGCATCGGCACCTCCGGGGGCGAGAGTCAGCGCACCGGCACACGCGGCCGGCCTCACCTGGGATGCCACAGCTTCCCGGTTGGTTTGAAGCCGGCTCAGCGCCGGAGGATGCGGATGTCTCCCTTGAAGGATTCCATCCGGATGCGGGCAGCCCCGTCACCCAGTGCGACCACCCACTCCTTCCCGCCGGCGGTCCACTTGGGGACCCTCCCCTTGGGAAAGAAGTCGGTGTCGATGGTTCCCGCGAATGACTGGACCGTCAGCTCGGCGCCGATGGTCGAGGGAAGCCGAAAGGTGATGTTCCCGCTGTGCGTGGTGGCCTCGAGCGCGCCCTTGGGCTGCACTCCACCATCGTAGGTGATCGCGCCGGAAATGGTCTTGAGGTCGGCGCGGTTGAGCACGGCGTCGAACGCGACGATAGCCCCCCCGATGGTGCTGGCGAGAACGTCTCCGCGGGCACGGCGGAGCGTAACCGGGCCGCTGCCGCCCTTGATCCGGGTCACCTCCGCGGCGCCGATTACCTCGATGGCGCCATCCATCGTCTCCGCGGTGACGATCTGCAGCCCGCCCTCGATCTTGATCGAGCCGCCCACCGAGTAGCACTCGATTTCCCCGGTGAGGCCGGACGCGTCGATTGCGGCGCTCCCCGACTTAACGTACAGGCGGGCGGCCCTGGGCACCCGGATTTCCAGGGTGGAGCCCGGCTCCGCGAGGGTTTCGTCGGGCCGGTCGACGCCCATCTTGGCGTAACGGCCCCTGCCGCCGAAGAAGAACGAGGCGTTGGCCGCCACGGTGCCCGAGACGGCGATCGAATCTCGATCCCAGCCGATGATGCGGGTGAGGCCCGCCATGTTGGTGATGCGGATCGACGCGTCGGCGTCCACCGAAATTCGGCGCTCGACGACCTTCTGCTGGGCGGCGGCCGGCACGGCAAGCAGTAGCGGCAGGAGCAGTCCAAGGCGGCGCATCAGCTCTCCGTGGAAAGGGCCGCGGCCCGCCGGAGCAAATCCACCTTCTGCCTCCACGCCGTCAGCACTAGTTCCTCGAGGTCCGAGTTGTCGGGATCCCGGGCCAAGGCCCGGCGCGATTCCGCGAGCGCGCTGTCGATGGTGGCGAGGTTTCGCCGGATGGTCGCGATGGTCGCGGGGGCCAGACGTCCCCGGGACTGCTCGAGGGTGCGGGTCAAGTCGGCGGCGGCGGCGGCGTACTCCGCCTCCTGGGCGCCGAGCCGCGCCGGCTCCGCCGGTACCGGAACCGCTGGGCCGCCCCGGAGCACGATGGCGGTGATTCCCGACGAGAGGGAAACCAGCAGCACCGCCGCGGCGGCCAGCAGCCACCGGGGAAGCACGACTCGTCCGGGCATCGCGAAGCGCCGCGGGGTAAGTCGAGCGCTGATCTCGGGCCAGAGATCCGCGCCCGGGGCCACGGAGCGCGGCAAGGCGGTCGTCTCGGCCACTGGCGCCGCGACGGATTCGAGCAGCTCGGCGCAAGCGGCGCAACCCGAAAGATGGCCCTCGAACGCGGCGGTTTCAGCCGCGGGGAGGGTGTCGCGCCCGTAGGCGTCGAGCCGGTCCTTGAACTCGGAGCAGGTCATCGTTCCAACGCCTCCCGGAGGAGCCGGCGCGCGCGGAAGAGCTGTGCCTTCGAGGTGCCCTCCGCAATTCC
>JBGPVQ010000409.1:0-2930 GCA_041491785.1 Gemmatimonadota bacterium
AGCAGCCGCCGTTCGGAGTGAATCGTGGCGCTGAGCGAGGCCACGACGGCTTCCACCTCCGGCATCGGCACCGCGGTCCCGCGCTCGACCTCCTGGTGGGCCCAGGCGATCGCTCCCAGCTCTTCAATGAGCGAGATCGGGCCGACCGGCCCCTCGCCAGTGAGCCCTTCGCGGGGGACCAGCACGTCCCCCCCGGATCGCTTCTGGAGCTTGAGGGCGCCGAAGCGCGCCGGCGAACGTACCAGCTGGCGAGCCGCCGCGGTGGATGGGGAATTGCCGCAAAGCTGGCCCCAGAGCTCGTCGACGAAGCGGAAGTAATCCTCGCGGGTCACTTCGGCATCGACCTCAATGCGCTCGATCCCCGCGGCGGCGAGCCGGGTGCCCCACTCCCATCCGGTCAGCTCGGTCATCGGCCGCTGGCCGACGATGGCCTCACCACCCAGAAAGGAGAACTGCAGCGTCGGCAGCTTGGCGAGCACCAGGAGCAATTGCTCGAAGGAAGCGTCGACCGCCCGCTCACGCGCCGGATGGCCCAGGTCGTAGAGCCCCATGGTGGCAAGCGCCTGACCCAGCGCACTGAGGAAGGCGCCGTCCAGCGTCACGCGGGCGCCTGCTCCCGAGCGGCCTCGACCAGCTCCGGGTCCCCCGAGGCCGCGGCGAGCCGCAGGATCTGGGCTGCCTGCGGGTGAGACCGGAACCGGCGGGCGAGCACCGCGATCCCCGCCAGCAACTCGGGAGACTTGGGCGCCAGGCGAGTGCGCCGGAAGAAGCCGCGGCGGACCATCGCGTGCTCCACCAGCCATTGCCGGACCACCGGGCTGTCGAATTGCTCCAGCAAGGCGATCCCGCGGGCGCGCAACTCGGGCAGGCGAGCGGGATCGTTCAGCACCTTCATGAGCCGAGGTAACGACGCCCGCGGCAGACCATGTTTCGTTGCCGCCTCAAGGCCCGCCCGGATTACCGGCTCATCGGGGTCGGCCAAGGCCCGGTGAATGGCGCCGTCGCGATCGCCGCCGGAGCGGATCATCACCCGGTACGCCTCGCGGCGAACCAGCGGCTCCGGGTCATTCGCGTACCGTTCGGCCCCGATCGAGAATGGGACGGATGGGAGGTCGGCGAGCAGTCCGAGGAGATTTCGCTTGAGGTACCAGGGCGCGGCGTCGAGGCGCTCCACCAGCAAAGGCACCACCTCGGGTCCGAGCTCGGACAGGCGCCGAAGAATGAGCCAACGGGTTTCCGGCGCTTCGGAAATGGTGAGCGAGTCGAGCAGCCCTTCGACCGACTCAAGGGTGGCCCACTGCAGCAGCCGACCACAGGCCGCGTGGTCGACCGGCTCTTCGAGGAGCACCCGGCGCAGGGTCTCGGGCTCGATCAACCGGCGGCGGATGGCGGCCGCCCCGGCGTTGGTGGCCGGCACGGCGTCGAGCAGATTCAGCAGCTCGGGCAGCTCTCCCTGCTCCAACATCCGCCCGGCGGCGTCCGCCACGGCGACCCCCGATCCGTCCACCTCGAGCGCCATCCGCACGATCCGTCCCGATTCCGCCGACCCCTCCGCCGCGGAACCACCGGCCCCGTCGTCCATTGCGCTCAGTTGCTCGAGCAGCTGGGTGTGGGCCCAGGGATTGGGGTCGGCCAGGGTCCAGCCACTCAGCAACGACCGGATCCCCTCGCGCACACCCAGATCGGCTACCGCATCCCCCGCTCCGGAGCTACCGCCCCGCTCGCTGAGCTTCCGCATCAGCCGCAGCAGAAAATGGGAAACGCTCTGGCCGGAGGCCTTGGAGGCCTCCTCGATCATGTCCAGCAACGCGGGCAGGGCCAGCCATTCCGAAGCGTCGAGCAGGCGGGCGATACCCTCGGGAGTGTCAAGCTTGATCCCGAGAATCGCGATCAGGGTCTCCCGCGGAATTGCGTCAAGGAGCGCCGTCAGCCCACGGCGGGCCTCTGCGCCTTCGGCGCCCGGCTGAGCGGTGCTCTTCCTGCCGAAGCGCTCGAGTGCCGGAAGGATGCTGGACCAGAAGGCGGGATCGTTGCCCCGGGCGGCCATCGCACGCGCCACCAGTTCGCTCCCGCCGTGCCCCAGCTGCGCGTCGGGAACCATCGCCAGCCGCGCAAGCTCGGTCCAGAGCTCGTCCGCCGAAGGCCCTCCGGCCGGGGCCGCGCCGGCCGGCGCAAGCGCGAGGCTGGTGTAGGAGAGGGCAATCAGCTCCACGTGCGGCCCGATCACGCTCCAATCGGGCGATACCGACCCCAGCCGCGGATTGGCGTTCAAGCGATCGATGGCGGGCTCGAGCTCCTCGGCGGTGAGGCCGGAGCGAAACACCACCGCACCGATCTGCCGACGATGCAGTCGTTCGGCGAGCTCCCGCAGAACCGGCTGGCCGGAGTCGGTGGCCTGGTCGTCGACGAGCAACTGGCGGCGTGCGACACCGATGCGGAGGGTGGAGCGGTCCGAGAGCGCGGCCTCCAGCAACCGGAGGGTATTCTCGCGGGCCTCGACGCGCATCGGATGGCCCACCGGATAGGCGCGATACTTGTGCAACGTCACGGAGAGCTGGGTCAGGCACGCACTCACACTCAGGGGGAGTGCCTCCCGGAGTCCACCGGCGGCCGTCATGGCTTGAAGCTCGTGGCAAGGCACGAGAAGCGCCAGCCGGGGCGTCCGTTGGCGCCGGTACCGAAGTGTCCGGTGGAGGCGGCCAGCAGGGGCAGCCCCGCAAACGACAAACGCCCCCGGATGTCGAGTCCGGGGGCGCTGAACGCGGTTGATTGTTTCCGATCGACGGTGGCCGGTAGGTGCGGCGTCACCCACATTCCGAGTAGCCGCACACGTGACACTTGACGCAGCCCTCGGCGTATTCGAGCTGCGAGTTGCAATCGGGGCACGAGCCGACCAGCGTGTCGGCCATACCGCCCAGAACGATCTGCTC
>JBGPVQ010000410.1:0-2917 GCA_041491785.1 Gemmatimonadota bacterium
CACCGCTACAAACTCTTCCGAGGGCTGCTCCGCGCTCTGCTGGGCGGTGTAGAGCTGGGGCCAGATCTGGACCAGACCGTCGCGGCCGTGCGAGACGGCGTAGAGCCGCCGGCCCGCCGAATCCCACGCCAGACCCACACCGTTCCGGAGCCCGGTGGCCCAGCGTTCGCCGTCGGCGGGATGGTGCTGTCGAAGCTTTTCCGCGGAGTAGCGCCAGATTCCGGCGCGATTCTCCAGTTGGGGGCAGGGATCGGGCCCGCGACGGGTTCCGGAGGGGGTGCAGACGTTGTCGTTGGAGCCGACGTGCACGAAGAGCATTCCCGCGTCATCGAAGGCGAGGCTCCGGCTGATATGGCCGTCGGGCGGGATGCCGAGGACAACGGTGTCCGGTGGGCCCGCGGCGCCCAAGCGGTTGGCGGTGAGCCGGATCCGTTGCACCGTGGTCTGGGTGGAGAAGTAGATCCAGTCGCCGCGGAGTGCGATGCCGGTGCCCCCGTCGGTCGGAACGCGCACGGTGACATCGGCGCGGCCATCGCCGGTGGTGTCCTTGAGGATGACGATGCCGCCATCCTCCCTCCGCCGGGAGGTGCCGGCGCTGGTGCTGCGGCCGGGCTCGAGCGCCACGTAGACGATGCCGTCGCGGCCGACGACGACGTGCCGCGCCACGCCGATTTCGTCCGCGAAGACCGACGCGCAGAACCCGGCGGGGACGGTGATGCCGCCGTTGCCGCGGTCGCAGTCGGGATGGGCGGGGTCGGCCCCGGCGCGTGAGCACGCCGCCAGTAGGACGAGGAGCCGGGGGATCATTCCGAATCGCCTGGTTTTCATCGCTTGAACCTATGCGCGTTCACCTTGTCCCGACAGCCCAGCGGCGATAGGCTCCACCGTCCGCTGGTTTCCGCTCCGCCTTGAGGCCGACCATGCTGCGCCCGGTGTTACTCCTCCTCCAGATTGCGGCCTCGGGCGCGCCCGCCGTTTCCCCAGCGGCTCCGGTCCGGCAGGCCACCGAGTTTTCCCGCCTGGTGGCGCGGCTCTCGGAACCGGGCGGGTACTTCGACAGCGACAATCTGGTCTCTAATGAAACGTCCTATCTCCACGTACTTCCCGCGCTCCGGGCGCTCAACGTGCGGGGCGGGGCGTACCTCGGCGTGGGCCCGGAGCAGAACTTCTCGTATCTGGCCGAGATCAAGCCGCGGCTCGCGATCCTGATCGACATCCGCCGGGACAACTTGCTGCTACACCTCCTCTTCAAGGCGATGTTCGCCGAGGCGAGGAACCGGCTCGAATACCTCTGCCTGCTCTACGGTCGGCCCGCTCCGGTCGACCTTGCCGGCTGGACCGACCTGCCGCTCGACGGCCTGCTGGCCTACCTGGACCGCACCCCGGGAGACTCGACCCGGTACGCCAAGCAGCACGCCGCGCTCATGGAGCGGGTGGCCCAGTTCGGGGTGCCCCTCAGCGACACCGACCGGGTGACGCTCCAGCGGTTTCACGACGAATTTTTCGCCTCAGGGCTCGACATCCGGTTCACCAGCCGGGGCCGGCCGGGGCGCCCGGGGTATCCGGCCGAGCGGCAGCTCTACCTTGCCACCGACCTCGACGGCGCGGCGGTGAGCTTTCTGGCCACCGAGGACCGCTTTCGCGTGGTGCGGGAGCTCGAGCGGCGCGACAAGGTCATTCCGGTGGTGGGGGATCTCTCGGGGCCGAGCGCGATGAAGGCCATCGCCAAGTATCTCAGGGAAAGCGGCCTTCCGGTCTCGGCCTTCTACGTTTCGAACGTGGAGATGTATCTCTTCCGGGCGGGGAGCTTCCCGCGATTCGTCGCGAACGTGCGGGCGCTTCCGGCCGGGCCGTCGAGCGTGATCGTGCGGAGCTATTTCGGGCGGGGGCGGTACGGGGGTGGCCCCGGGCTGGCCGGCGCGATCGGCGATCCGTTCCCGCAGCCGCTTCCCGGGCATCTGAGTGCACAGCTGCTGCAGACCTTCCCGGCCTTTCTGCAAGTGACGGCCCGGCCCGACAGTGTGTCCTACCTCGAAGTGCTCACCAGCGGCGCGGTGGACCTCCGCGCGCCGGTGCCGCCCCGGCGCTAGGCGCCGCCCAACCCTCGACCCGGATGCGTCCCGCATGACCGACTCGCAGCGCCCCACCCCGCCCGCCGCGGAGCGTCTGGGGGGAATTACCACCCTCCGCGGCAGCGGCCTCTGCCGGGACTGGAACGGCATCCGGTACAAGGGCGGGCTGGCCGGTACCAATGCGGGCGCCCGACAGCTCTCGATGAACGTCGCGACGATTCCACCGGGCGGGGTGGCGTATGCGCACATCCACGTGGATTTCGAGGTGATGCTCTACATTCTCGAAGGCCGGGTCCGGCACGACTATGGGGAGGGGCTCACGCGCCGGCTGGAGAATGAGGCGGGGGACTTCATCTACATCGAGCCGGGCGTTCCGCACGAGGTCTACAATCTGAGCGACAGCGAGCCGGTGGTCGCAGTGGTGGCGCGTTCCGACCCCGGCGAATGGGAGCACATCGTGAGCTATCCGAGCCCACGGCGCACCCGGGACGGGATCGCGTGACGCCCTGGGTCATGCGGCTGATTCTGGCCAACGTCGTCGTCTTCTTCCTGCAGCAGTCGTCCGAGACCGTCACCGACCTGCTGATCCTGGTGCCGAGCCTCGGCCTGATCCGTCCGTGGACCTTCATCACCTACATGTTTCTCCACGGAGGCTTCGGGCACATCTTCTTCAACATGCTCTCGCTCTGGTTCTTCGGGCCCCGGGTGGAGGACCGGCTGGGTGGGCGCCCCTTCCTGGGGCTGTACTTCTCGAGCGGTATCATGGGCGGGTTGCTCTCGCTCGCGTTCACCCCGCACGCCGCGATCCTCGGCGCGTCGGGGGCGGTGTTCGGCGTGCTGCTCGC
>JBGPVQ010000411.1:0-2914 GCA_041491785.1 Gemmatimonadota bacterium
CGGTTTCAGCCGCGGGGAGGGTGTCGCGCCCGTAGGCGTCGAGCCGGTCCTTGAACTCGGAGCAGGTCATCGTTCCAACGCCTCCCGGAGGAGCCGGCGCGCGCGGAAGAGCTGTGCCTTCGAGGTGCCCTCCGCAATTCCGGCCATCCTGGCGATCTCCTCGTGCTGGTAGCCCTCGACATCGTGGAGCACGAACACCATACGCGCCCGAGTAGGGAGCCGGCCGATCGCCTGCTCGAGATCGAGCCGCATCCCGGGCGGAGCCGACTCCCCGGGCCGCTCCAGCAACGCCGGTTCGCCGGTGCCGAACACCCGCCGCTCCCGGCGCCCGCTGGCGCGGCGCTCGCCCAGAAAGACGTTCACTGCCAGCCGGTGGAGCCAGCTCCCCAGGGCGCTCTCCCCGCGAAATGAGGGGAGCGCCTCCCACGCTCGGACGAAGACGTCCTGGGTCAGATCGGCCGCGGCGGGGGCGTCTCCCGCCAAGCGAAGACAGAGGGCATGCACCCGTCCCACATGGGCGCGGTAGAGCGCGCCGAAGGCATCCTCATCGCCGGACTGGGCGCGCTGGACCAGATCGCTCATTGCCGCCGCCGCCGCCGGATCCGCCTGGCGGGTCGAGGATCGCAGAGCCTCACGGAGGCCAAGATCGGCGGCGAGGGCGAGGGTGGACACGGCAGTGAGATGCCGCCGGGGGGTGAAGGGTTTGAAGCCGCCGCCCGGCCGGTCAGGCCGCCGCCGTCGCCTTCCGCTCCCGGAAGAAGGCCCAGAAGAACACCGCCGCCGCGAGGCCGATCAGCGAGACCACCCGCCAGAGCGCCCCGTAGTCCACCTGGCCCCCTGAGTGGGCGTAGGTGTCGGCCAGCCAACCGGAGAGCAACCCGCCCAACACCGGCCCGCCACCCAGGATGATGATGCCAAACACCGTCTGGGCCGAGTGCCGCACGTCGGCCGGCGCAACCCGGTCGGTGTAGATGTAGGCACCGGCAAAGAAGCAGGCGTAACAGATGCCGTGGAGCGCCTGGCTCGCGACCAAGACCGGCACCGGCAGCGCCGTGAAGCTCCAGATGAGATAGCGGACGAAGTAGGCGAAGGCCCCCAGCGTAATCACGCTTCGGAATCCCATCCGGACCAGCATCATGCCGAGCATCGCCATGATGGCTATTTCGCTGAACTGGCCGATCGTCATAGCAGGACCGATCTGGCTGTCGAGCAGCCCCAGATGCGAGAGGAAGGGCGGCGTCTGGAGGAAGTACACCTGGTGGATGATGCTGATCGGCAGGCTCGCTGCCACCAGCACCGCGAAGGACGGCTCCCGCAGGAGCCCGAACGCTCTCTTGAACGCGAGCTTCTCGACCGCGTCCTTCCGGGGCGGCGTGTGCGGCAGCATCAGGCAGTAGAGGGCGTAGCCCCAGGAAATCAACGCCGAGAAGCGGAGGGAATCGGCCAGCCGGGCGGTGACGTTGGGAAGCTCGGGGCCCACGAGGAACGGGGGCATTCCCTGCAGATGGAGCCCGGTTTGCAGGTAAATCATCGGGAATATCCAGCTCGCCGCGATCCATCCGATGGTTCCCCACACCCGGACCTTGGGAAACTCGCGGTCGCGATCGCCCAGATTGGCAAAGGCCATCGAATTGGAAAGGGCCAGCGTCGGCATGTACACGATGCTGTAGCAGATCGAGAGCAACAGCCACGCGCTGAATCCGTGCTGGCTCGCGGTCACCCACTTGACGACCCCGCCGATGGCGAGCAGCGCCGCAAGGAATCGCTCGGTGCTGAAGTAGCGGTCGGCCAACTGCCCCGCGATGAAGGGCGAACAGATGGCGCCGATCGAGCCGGCCAGCCCCAGAATCGTGCCCATCTGGGTGCCGGTGAATCCCAGCCCGCCCTCTGCTGTGCTCGCGGTGAGATAGCGGGCCGCGAGAGGGAGCCACGCGCCCCAAACCGCGTACTGCAGAAACATCATGAACGAGAGGCGGCCGACGTTCGATTTCATCGGGGCTCCGGGGCGAGGGCGCTCGAGCCAACCGGACATGGGTGCGCGCGGCAAAGCTCGCGTTTCACTCAGCCCTCCGCCACGTCGGGATAGATCCGTCCCAGGGGAAAGTGGCTCCCCGCCATCCGGGCCGCGCACCAGGCCGCGATACGGCGGCGGGCCTCCTCGGGCACGTCGGCGTGCCGGTCGGCGCCCCCGCGAATGAAGAACGCCGCGTCCGCCGCAATGATGTTGGGCGGATGCATCTCGAAGGTCCCGTGGTGCTCCTGCATGTACCGGAAGCCGCACTTCTCGGTAACCCGCGCGAGCTCCGCCTCGGAGAGCGGTTGGAGCCCCAGGAATCCCGCGACCCTCCGCACTACGGCGGGGAGGTCGCGCTTCATCTCCTCAAAGGTCACGAAGAGCACGTTGTTCCGCTCCTCCGACCACCGCCACCAGCTTTCCACGTGCGCCGGCCAGGGACCCCACCACATCAGTTCCTCCGAGCGGAACCATTCCTCGATCACATCCGGCGGAGGTGCGAACCGCCCCGCGGTTTCCTTGACGAAATCCACGCAGCTCGCAAAGCAGGACACCGGGTGCCGCGCGACATAGATGTAGCGCGCCTCCGGGCTCCAGGGAGCGTGGGTGGCCGGCAGGTGAGTCTTGATCACCCGCGACGGGCGCTCGGACCCGACCAGGGGTGCCGCTTCCATGGATACCGTCTTCCGTCCCTCGATCCAGGGGCACACCGCATGAAGTGTGGAGCCCGACTCGACCAGGTCGCCGTTGCCGCGGCGCAACACCTGGTAGACCACATGGAGCATCCAGGTAGTACCGCACTTCATCTGAGTCGCGACGAAGATATCGCTCGGGCCGGCCGGCCACGCCTCGGCGCGGGCGAAACTCTCGGCACTGCAGGTGCCCTTGGGCCCGGCGATC
>JBGPVQ010000412.1:0-2896 GCA_041491785.1 Gemmatimonadota bacterium
CGGTAGGGCCCCGTCCCCTGGCCAGCACGGCGCGGGACGCGTCCGCGAAGCGCTCCGGGGTCAGCACCCCGCCTCCCGCCACCACGAATACCTCGAGGATCTGCTGCCAGCCGGTGGCGTCGTGGTCGTCGCGGGTTTTCCAGTCGGGGAACCCTTCGTGCAGCAGCACCAGCTCGGTACGCCCGCCCAGATCGCGGAAATCCACGGTGACCACCGAGCCGACGGCGGCGGGGCATTCGGTGGTGACCCAGGTGAAGCGCAGCCGCTTGCCGGGAACCACCTCGAGATACTTACCGTCGAGCCGCCAGGGGGCGCCCCGGTAGGTCAGCTCGATCCGGATCGGTCCGCCGGGGCGGACCTCGGCCGACACTTCCATCTCCTCGATGCCTGGACTGAACCACCGCGCGATGAGGGCGGGCGTGGTCCAGGCGCGGTACACCTCCTCTACCGGGCGCGCGATGATCCGGCGCAGCTCGATGCGGAACGGCTCAGCGGCGGCGGGGTCGCCGCGATTTCCGGGGGCCGGCATGTTGGGTCCTGGGTTTGGGGTGGTCGCCGCCGGTAAGCAAGGCGTCGAGGGCATCTAGGCGGCGTTCCCAGAAACCGCGATAGTAGGCGATCCACTTCGCGGCGTCCTGGAGCGGCTCGGGATCGAGGGTCAGGTGGTGCTCCCGCCCCTCGACCCGCCGCCGCAGGAGTCCGGCCCGTTCCAGCACCATGAGATGCTTGGAGACGGCGTTGAGCGAGGTGGCGAACGGCTCGGCCACCTCGCCGACGGTGGCCCCGCCCCGGCTCAACCGGGACAGGATGGCGCGGCGGGTCGGATCGGAGAGCGCCTGGAAGACCCGGTCGAGCGGGGCGGGAGAATAGTCAACCATATGGTTGAATATCACCCGGTCCGCCGCGGCGTCAAGAGGGGGCTAGTTTACCTGCCATGGACGCCGCCGATTCGCAGCGACCGCCCCGATCGACCGCCATCACCGCGCTCGCGATCCTGGCGGTGCTCTACACCCTCTATTTCGCCCGCGAATTCCTGCTGCCGATCACCTTCGCGCTGCTGCTGGATTTCCTGCTGGGCCCCGCGGTGCGCGCGCTGGCCCGGCTGCGGATTCCGGTTCCGCTCGGCGCGGGGGTCGTAGTCCTGGCGATGGTCGGGCTGGTGGGCCTGGGGGTTTACCAGCTCTCCGGTCCGGTGCAAAGCTGGGGGGAGAAGGCGCCGCAAACCATCGCGACGGCGCAGGCCAAGCTCAAGAAGCTGCTCAAGCCGCTGGAGCAGATGACCAAGACCGCGCAACAGGTGGAGAGCGCGGCGGGCGGCGTGTCGGGAGCCAGCAAGGCGCCCGAAGTCGTGGTGGCGGGGCCGACGGTGGCCTCGCGGCTGTTCGGCTCCACCCAGCGCTTCCTGGCCGGAGCGCTCGAAGTCCTGATCCTGCTCTACTTCCTGCTGGCGGCGGGGGATCTCTTCCTGGCAAAGCTGATCAAGCTGCTGCCCCACTTCAGCGACAAGGTCAAGGCCATCCAGATTGCCCGGGCCACCGAAGCGTCTATCTCCCTCTATCTCCGCACCACCGCGGTGATCAATCTGATCGAGGGGGCAATGGTGGCCGGGGCGATGCAGCTGCTGGGAATGCCCAACGCGCTGTTGTGGGGTGGGTTGGCCGCGCTGTTCGAGTTCATTCCGTACCTGGGCGCAGCGGCGATGCTGGCCATCCTGTCCGTCGCGGCGCTGGCCACCTTTCCCGAAGTCGGGCACGCCCTCCTGGTGCCCGGCGCCTTCCTGGCCACCAACCTGATCCAGGCCAACCTGGTGAGCCCGATGCTGCTGGGCCACCGGCTGGCGCTCAATCCGGTGGCGCTCTTCATCGGCCTGGCGTTCTGGTTCTGGATCTGGGGCGTTCCGGGCGCCTTCATTGCAGTGCCCCTGCTCGCCACCCTCAAGATCTGCGGCGACCACATCGATGCCCTGGCGCCGCTGGGCGAGTTCCTCGGCCGGCGCGACGGTGGGAACCACCGCCCCGCGCTATCCGACCCGCCGCCGGCGGGTTAATCCTCCCGGAGGGCCACCGTCGGATCGAGTCCCGCGGCGCGGCGCGCCGGCACCCAGCAGGCGAACCAGGCGATCCCGAAGAAAATCACCACCATCGACCCGAAGGTGAGCGGATCGGTGGCCTTGACCCCCACCAGCATCGTGTTCATGACCCGAGTCAGCGCGAACGCTCCCACCAGCCCAAGCCCGATCCCCACTCCGCTCAAGCGGAGCCCCTGGCCGATGACCAGTTGCAGGATGCTGCTGCGCGGCGCGCCCAGCGCCACCCGCACGCCGATCTCCGCGGTGCGCTGGCTGACCGAGCTGGAGAGCACGCCGTAGAGCCCCACCACCGCGAGCACCCCGGCGATGGCGGCGAAGATACCGATCAGGACCAGTGCAAAGCGGGTCGGCGCCATTGCCTTGTCCACCAGCGCCGTCATCGGTTGCACCTCGGACACCGGGAGCAGCGGGTCGAGCGCTGTCACCACGGCGCGGATCGGGCCGGCGAGGGCGGTGGGATTTCCCGCGGTCCGGACCGCCCACCGGTTCACCGCGCCGGAGCCCATGTGGCCGTCGGTCAGGAAGATCGCCTCGGGCCCGTCGGAGGTGAGGGACACGTGTCGCTGGTGGGCCACGACGCCGATGATGTCGTACCACTCCGGCTCGTTGCCGCGGGCCCGCACGTAGAGCCGCTGCCCCACCGCCTGCCGGCCGGGAAACGCCTTGGCGGCGAGCCGGTCGTCGACGATCAGCGACATCACCGAGCTGTCGTTGTCGGCGGCGGTGAAGACCCGGCCGGAAAGCAGCCGGGTGCGCAGGGCCTCGAAGTATCCCGGCAGCACCATGTGAAGGTTGGCCTGCTGAAAC
>JBGPVQ010000413.1:0-2890 GCA_041491785.1 Gemmatimonadota bacterium
CAAGAACCTGGGGGTGCAGGCCGCGCGGAACGTCACCGTGGCGCTGGCCGACCCCGCCGAGTGGGGCACCCAGGGCATCGTCATGCAGCACCTCGGCGACCTGACTCCCGGATCCGAAGCCGAGGCGGAGCTGGCGCTGGAATATTCGATTTCCGACGTGCTGCGGCTGGGCTCGCTCACCGTCGCGGTGTTCCCCCGAGACCAGGCCATCAACTGCGACGAGGGGGAGCTTCCCGGCGACCCCGTCCCGCCGATCAGCGGGCGCTGGACCGTGGCCGTCCACCCCTCCCGAACCACCCTCCGCCCCTACCAGGAGTAGCCCCCCCCGCAGGCGCTCTTCCACCGCCCGACTCTCAAGGTATCTTCAGGTTGTGGGACGCATCCCCAGGACGACGCCGGGATGATCGAGGTGGTGGCCGCCGAGGCTCCCGAGGAGCTCGAGGCGGTCCGATTCCTCATCCTGGCCCACGCGTCCGCGCTCCGCGACCACCCCGGGTCCGAGGCCGTTCGCGACGATGTCGACCGGCTCCCGGGACCGTACGCCCCGCCCCGGGGACGGCTCTACTTCGCGCGCCTGGAGGGGATGCTGGCGGGGTGCGTCGCCCTCCGGCCGATCGACGCGGAGGTCGGCGAGGTGAAGCGGATGTTCGTCCTGACCGCCGCGCGACGGAGCGGGGTCGCCCGGGCGCTGATGCAGCGGCTGCTCTCCGACGCCCGGAGGATGGGCTATCGGCAGCTGCGCCTGGGCACGCTCGACGATATGGTGGCCGCGCAGCATCTCTACCGCGAGCTGGGGTTCGTGGAGATTCCCCGCTACCGCCCCGACGAGCTGGTGGACACGGTCTTCTTCGAATGCGATCTTTCCGCGCGACAATAGCCGCGCTCATTCGTCCCCGATTCCGGAGAATCAACCCATGAAAGCCCGTGTCGCCACGCTGCTCGCACTGATCGCCATTCCCGGCGTTGCCGCCGCCCAGGGCATCTCGGCGATCGCGCCCCTCTATGAGCTGACCAAGGGGTACATCATCAAGTCGGCCGAGCAGATGCCGGAGGCCAACTACGCGTTCAAGCCGACCCCTCAGGTCCGCAGCTTCGGCCAGCTCATCGGCCACGTGGCCAATGCGAGCTACGCCATGTGTTCGACGGCCAAGGGAGAGAAGGCTCCCGCGGTGCAGGACTTCGAGAAGACCACCGAGAAGGCCGCCCTGGTGAAGGCGCTCAATGATGCCTTCGCCTATTGCGACCCGATCTACAAAATGGCCGACGGGGCGTTCAGCGCGCCGGCCGAGCTGTTCGGGATCAAGATGACGCGGCTGGGATTCCTGATGCTCAACGTAACCCATGACAACGAGCACTACGGCAACATCGTGACCTACCTTCGGCTCAAGGGGATGGTGCCGCCCTCGAGTCAGGGCAACGCGATGTAGGGCGCGCCCGAGAGCGTTACCGGAGGGTCACCGCCGGGGCCACGGCACGCCCTGGTTCTTGGCGGTGACCCGCCGCAGCCCCCGATACACGAACTTCTGCACCCGCTTTCCTTCGTAGGTCTCCGTCGTATAGATGTTGCCCTTCGAATCGGTCGCGATGCTGTGCACCGCGAAGAACTGGCCGGGCTGCCGCCCGCCGTCGCCGAAGCTGGTGAGGATTTCCAGCGACTGCCGGTCGATGATGTACACCCGTTCATTCTTGCCGTCGGCCAGGTAGATGAATTTCTGCTGCGGATCCCGCGAAAAGGCGATGTCCCACACCGACCCGTCACCCAGGGTCCGCGGCGCGATCCGTTGCTCCTTCACGAAACTGCCGTCCTTCTTGAACACCTGGATCCGGTCGTTGGACCGGTCGCAGACGTAGACCAGGCCGTCGAGGCTCGGCTCGGCGCAGTGCACCGGGTTGCGGAACTGCTGGGCCAGCGGCGCATCGGGGTTGTACGGTCCCAGGCTCGCGTCCTCCGGCTTGTGGCCGTAGGCGCCCCAGTACCGCTTGATCTTGCCGCTGTCCATGTCGAGCACGGCGACCCGCTTGTTGCCGTAGCCGTCCGAGACGAACGCCTCGTTGGCCGCCGGGTCGAACGAGATCTTGGCGACCCGCCCGAAGCTGGTGAGGCTGTTGCTGTTGGTGGTCTGGTGCGGACTCCCGATTTCCATCAGGAACTTGCCGTCGTGGCTGAACTTGAGGATGAAGGAGTCGATGGTGCCCCGGGGGCAGGCGGCGCCGGCGGTCGAATCGTTCGGACAGGTGCCGTTGCCGCCGATCCAGATGTTGTCCTTGTGGTCGACCGAGATGCCGTGGTTCGACTCCGGCCAATCATGCCCCGCCGCGGGGCCACCCCATGAATTGACCAGATTGCCCTGCGGATCGAATTCGAGAATCGGCGGGGCCGCGGCACAGCATTCGCCCGTCGGCGGCTTGGTGTCCAGCCCCGCCTCGGTGCGCGCGGTGAGGGTCGGAAATCCCCGATGGATGATGAAGACGTGGTCCCGGGAATCGACCCCGACGCCGATGGCGGAGCCCAGAATCCAGTGATTGGGAAACGGTTTCGGCCAGAGCGGGTCCACCTCGAAGGCCGGCGCCTCGACCGCCGGGCCCTGGGTGGCGGCGTCGAGCGCGGCTTGACCCACACCGAGTGCCGCGATCAGCACCACCACCGAGCCGCCGAGCAGCAGATTCTTCGCGTGCCTCATGGAGCCCTCCTTGTCGCGAGAGAGTATACTCTCCCCATGAGTTCTCGGACATCCCGGCCGGGCGTTGCGTTGGTGCTGGCGACGGGGCTGCTCCTGGCGGCGCCCGGCAGGGCGGCCGCGCACGACATCCCGGCCCGCGTCGCGGTGATGGCTTTCATCAAGCCGGAGGGACGCACCCTTCGGGTCATCGTGCGCGCCCCCCTCGAGGC
>JBGPVQ010000414.1:0-2864 GCA_041491785.1 Gemmatimonadota bacterium
CCACCATCATCGCCTTGAAGTCATTGAAATTCTCGGCGAGATCCGCCGACAGCTCGAAGACCGGCACCGGGAAGTCGCTGCCCGCGAGGAGCAGCTCCGGCGGCAGCGCGCGAATGTCGTCGAAGTAGCTCTTGCGAAACGGGGTCACGATCGCGGAGACATCGGCGTAGCACTTCCCTCGCCGTCCTGGGGAGGCCGCCGTCTCGGCGAGCAGCGCCTTCACCACCGGAAAGTCGGAGTGTTCCGCCAGCCCCAGGATCCTGGGGGCAAAGTAGGGCAGCCCGCAGTGGGCCAGGATGATGGTCGCCCCGGCATCGAGTCCGGCCTGGATGTTTCCTCGGACGCCCGCGACATTCGGCGTGTCCCACCGCTTGTCCGTGGGGCGCAGCGCATTCCCGACTTTGTCCCAGAAGCCCCAGGAGAGGAAGTCGTAAGAGGAGGTCCGCGGGTTGCTGGTCATGATGGCGTATTCCGCCCCGCAATGAAGCAGCAGCGGAAGGGCTCGCCCGCCCTTCCCCGCGATGGCGAGGATCTTGAGCGCCTTGAGCACCCGCGGGTCGGCCAGGTTGATCTGCTGCGCCGAGGGAAGCCACTTGAGCAGCACCGCGCCGTCGGCCACGCACTCGCGGACCCGGGTTTCGAAGGCCGGGTCGTAGGGATGCACCGAGGCGCCCAGCAGGATTTTTCCCGACGCGGCGGGAACCAGCTCCTTCACGATGTAGCCGTTGTCCACCCACATGTTGGACAGGTCTTCCCGGCGCTTGCCGGTGGAGTCGTAGACCGGATCGAGCGCCAGGCACACCACCCGATCGAGCCCCGACCCCGCGATGGCCTGGAGCACCGCGTCCCGCAGCACCCGGTCGGACACCGAACCGGCGGGGACCCGGGCGTAGAGCAGCATGATCCGATAGACCAGCTGCCGGCGCATCCATTGCGAAATCCCACCGTAGCGCGCGAACGCCGGGTCGTCGCCCAGGACCCCGACGTGCACGTGCATGTCAATTCGTTCGGGGGGCGTCATACCGGCACCTCGGACCCCAAAGGAGGGACGGATCGGATCTACGTTCGCTCCGAAACCGGAGAGGGGCAAGCTATCAGGGTTGATAGGTATCGATCGGATTTGACAGAAGCAACCGGGCGTCCCATGTTGGCGCTCGATTGCGCCGCTGATTCCTTTCGTTCGCCGGAGGCCGCCATGTCCACCCCTTCATCACCCATCCGGCGCTGCGCGCTGCTCCTGCTGCTGGCGCTCGGCTTGGTCGCTCCCAACGTATTCGCGCAGGATCAGGCGGTCACCCTCCACAACGCGATTCTGCGCTCGGGACCGTCCAAGACTTCCCAGCGACTGGGGATCGTGACCGGCGGCGAGGTGGTGACCCTGCTCCCCCACGGCCACAAGACCGGCTACTACCGGGTGTCAACCCAGAACGAAGCAATCGGTTGGGTCACCGAGACCGCGCTCCGCCTGCTCGATCCATCCGAGGTGCACCAGCCCGCGGATTCCAACGCGACGCCGCCGGTGGCGCCTCCCGCGGGACTCATCGTGACCGCCGGCGATTTCGACACCTGTCCGCTGCAGGGAAATCCCAGCCCCAAGGGCTCGCGCTTCCATGAGATCGAAGCGCTCAATCGGCTCAAAAACCGGAGCGCCTTCCCCGCAGCTGCCGACATCGATCCGAGCGTCACCCTGGAAAAGCTCGTGGGAGACGGGACCGACGACACCGGGAGCTTCGACACCGGGAAGGCGGCGGAAATCACCGGCTTCGTGCTGCACGTCAAACCCGGCGGCAAGAGCGAAACCACCAACTGCCGGAAGGGCGACCCCGACCACCGCGACGCCCACATCGAGCTGACGGTGTCAGCCACCGACACGCTTGAGATCCGCCGGGTCATCATCGAGGTGACCCCCCGCTGGCGCGCCGCGATGAAGGCGGCCGGCATCGATTGGGCCACCACCACCCTGCAGCACACCATCGAGCACAAGTGGGTTACGGTCCGGGGCTGGCTGTTCCGCGACGATGAGCACAAGCAGCAGGCGGAGAACACCCGTCCCGGCGGCGACACCAACTGGCGCGCCACGATCTGGGAGGTGCACCCGGTTACGTCGCTGGCCGTGGTTCCGCACCCTTGATCCGCCCGACCAGGGCGTCGAGGGTTGGTTCCATCACCACGGGCGAATCCCCGACCACCTGCTCGATGACGAAGTAGCCCAGGGCGCGGTAGCTCTCGAACTGCGCCTCGCTGAAGAACTGGTCCGCCGTGGTCTCGTGCGGAAAGGCCGGAGTAGTGCTGGCGTAGTTGAAGATGTCCCTCGGCTCGCCGCCGTAGAACGCTGGCTTCAAGTAGATGAGGATGCCGTTGGCGGCGTCGGGGTCCACCTGCGAGTAGTGAATCGTGCCGATGGCGCAGTACTTCCCGTTCGGCGCCGGCCCCCGTCCCACCCGTGGGTAGATCGGTACCTCCCGGAACTCGATGGGAATCCCTAAGTCCACCCGGATCTTCCGGATCGCGTTGCCCAGGTCCTCGAAGCCGCAGTGGGGGTCGTACCCCGCATCGCTCACCACGATGGTGTGGCAGCGCCGAAGCACCATCTCGTAGAGCCCCAGGTTTTCGAAGTGCCCTCCATCCGACAGATAGACGTAGGAATTCCGGTCGTCGGTATGCCCCAGCGCTTCGTCGGACAGCAACCGCAGCGTGGAGGGAGATTCCGACTGCTGGTACACCTTCCGCCCCGCATGCCCTGGATTGCCGAGCCACCAGCCCAGCCG
The DNA here is from genome assembly GCA_041491785.1 of Gemmatimonadota bacterium. Classification (GTDB taxonomy): domain Bacteria; phylum Gemmatimonadota; class Gemmatimonadetes; order Gemmatimonadales; family GWC2-71-9; genus JABFSM01. The sequence continues at coordinate 2,769 of JBGPVQ010000414.1, forward strand.
GATGTTGAATAGCGTAAGCAGAAACGCGATGATCGGAGAGGAGTGGTAGCCCATGTTGGGGCTGGCCGCGGCGCCCGAGATGGTGATCGCGGTTCC
>JBGPVQ010000415.1:0-2847 GCA_041491785.1 Gemmatimonadota bacterium
CATCTTCGATCCTGCCCTGGACGAAGAGACCATCAACCAGAAGCTCGCCCATTTCCACTCGCTGGTGCAGATCCCCGGCGGCGCGGAGCCCCAGATCAATCATTGGGGCAAGCGCACTCTTACCTACGACATCCGGCGGAGAGATACCGGGTACTACGCCATCGCGACGTTCGACGCGGAGGCCGCGGCGCTCCCGGAATTCGAGCGGGCCGTTAAGCTCGACGAGGGGGTGCTCCGTCACCTCCTGGTGATGAACGACGAGCCGCCCACGCCCGCGCAGGCCGCTCCCGCCCGGACCGATTACGAGGAGGACGAATGAGCCGCCAGAAGAAGGGCGATCCGATCGCCGAGCTGCGGATCCGGGTGGTCGACTACAAGGATGAGAAGCTGCTCTCCCGCTTTCTGACCGAGCGGGGCAAGATCCTCCCCCGGCGCCTCTCCGGCGTGTCGGCGCGGCACCAGCGCCAACTCGCGGTCGCGATCAAGCGCGCCCGCTACCTCGCCCTGCTCCCCTACATCAAGGGTTACAAGGGCTGATGAGCGCACCGGCGGCGCCCGCGCCCGGGCGCCGCGCGAGCTTCGGCGCGACGGCGGTGCTGGCGGGATTCCTCCTGCTGGCCCCGCCGCTCTATCTGCTGGGGCCCTTCGCGCTCCTGACCCTGCTGTCCCGGCCTCGGAGCGTTCGCGAAATCCTCTTCCTCGCGCTGGCGGGGGCGGGGATCGCCGCGGCGCTCAGCGGGAATCTCGATCTCGGGTCCCAGATCCTCCGGGCCAGCGCCTTGGTGCTCGCGGGAGTATTCGCGCTGCTCAATCTTCGCCCGCGGGGCCCGGTGTTTCCCCGCGCCCTCGCCGCGGTCGCCCTCACCGGCCTGGGCCTCTGCCTCTGGGCCTGGGCTCATGGCATCCACTGGCAGATGGTGCAGCAGGCGTTCACCGACATGCTACGCACCAGTTATCGCGCCATGGCCGACATGGCCGGTCCGGATCCGAAGAGCCGGCAGGACGTGCAGAACTTCGTGCAGCAGTTCGTGGAGGCCGCCCCGGACATTGCTAGAGCCATGCCAGGGCTGCTGGCGCTCGAGGGACTGGCCGGGCTCCTCCTGGCGTGGCGGTGGCACCACCGCATTGCCGGGACGCCGCTTGGGGTGGCTCCGGCACCGTTCCGAGAATTCCGCTTCAATGACCACTTTGTGTGGGGTGCTATCTTTACGCTCGGCCTGCTCTTGGTGCCGCTGCCTCCTGCGGCGACCGCGGTCGCGATCAATCTCCTGATCGTCTGGATGGGGCTCTACGCAATGCGCGGGCTGGCGATCGTTTCGACGATCCTCGCCGCGGCGCCCGGGCCCCTCAAGCTGCTGGCGGCGGGGCTCGCCCTGCTGCTCCTCCCGCTGGCCCTAGGCGCGTGTCTCGCCCTGGGGCTCGCCGATGTCTGGCTCAACGTTCGGGGACGTTTCGTCCCCCGTGATTCCACAGGAGCGTGACGCGATGGAAGTGATTCTGCGGGAAGACGTGAAATCGCTGGGTAAGGCTGGGGCGCTGGTCCGGGTCAAACCGGGCTACGCGCGCAATTTTCTCCTCCCCCACGGACTGGCCTACGAGGCCACCGACGGGAACAAGAAGCGGATCGCGGCGGAATCGAAGGCGCGAGAGGCGCGGGCCACGCAGGACCGCACCGAGGCGCAGGGAGCGGCCCTGCAGCTCTCCGGCGTCGCGATCACCATCGGCGCCAAGGCGGGCGAGGGCGACCGGCTCTTCGGCTCGATCACCGCGCAGGACATCGCCGAGCGGTTGGCCGCGGCGGGGCACCCGGTCGACAAACGCAAGATCGAGCTGGAGCACCCCATCAAGCAGCTGGGCGAGCACACCGTCCTGGTGCGCCTCCACGCCGAGGTTCAAGCCGCGGTACGCGTGACGGTGGTCCCGGAATAACGCCCGGATGCCGATCGGCATCGCCTACCTGGACGGCCCCCGCCTGGCACGCGCGATGTATGCGGCGGCGGACTGGGTTGCCGCCGGCAGGGAGGAGATCAACCGTCTGAATGTCTTCCCGGTTCCCGACGGGGACACCGGCACCAACTTCAGCCTCACGCTGCGCGCCGTCGCCGATGCCTGCCGGGCACTCGGCGACGCGCCGCTTGCGGAGACCGCCCAGACCATCGCGCGCGGGGCGGTACTCGGGGCGCGGGGCAATTCCGGCATGATGCTGGCGCATTTCCTCCTGGGATTCTCGGAAGGTATCGGCGCGCGGGAAACCGCCACCGCCCCCCAGATCGCGGGGGCCCTACGGCGGGGGGCCGACTCGCTCTACACCTCCCTGGACGAGCCGCGCGAAGGAACCATCCTCACCGTGGCCCGGGAAGCCGCAGCGGCGGCGGAGCGCGCGGCCGCGGACTCCCCCGACATTTCGGAGTTCATGCGCCGGATGCTCTCGGAGGGCGAGCGTTCCCTCGCGCGGACCCCGGAGCTGCTGGCGGTGCTCAAGGAAGCCGGGGTGGTGGACGCCGGCGGCAAGGGCTTCGTGCGGATGATCGAGGGGGTGGTCCGGGTCATCCAGGGCGACCCGATTCTCCCCGCCGCCCCCGGCCCCGTCAGCGATTACGCCTTCCCGGCTGCCCAAATGACGGTCGCGGCTGAGCGCGACTACCAGTACTGCACCGAGTTTCTCGCACGCGGGGAGCATCTGCCCCCCGCCAACGAGGTCCGCGCCGCCATGCACCAGTTCGGCGGGTCGGTGGTCGTGGCGGTGGTGGCCGACATCCTCAAGGTCCATGTGCATACCGATACGCCGGAGGCCGTCTTTACGTATGCCGGCCGATGGGGCACCCTGACCTCCACCAAGGCCGACGA
>JBGPVQ010000416.1:0-2833 GCA_041491785.1 Gemmatimonadota bacterium
CTCGGCGCCCGCCAGGCTTCCGAGCGCCAGCATCGCCGGGCCTCCCACCGGGAACTGGCCGTAGACCCGGCCCCCCTGTTCGACCAGATGGAGGCTGCTGAAGAATTCCTGGTGGGCCGCCGCCGGCATCCAGAGCCGCCCGGCGGCGAGCATCCGGGACTGGACGACCTGAATGATTTCGTCGATCAGGAGCGGGCGCCCGCCCAGGACTCCACGAGCAACCCAGATGTAGAGGATGAAGGCCAGCGCGGCGACCCCCGCCACCCAGGCGATCCATTGCCGCTCGGCGCTGCGGCGAAGCGGGTCGAGGCGGCCCTCCCGCCATAGAGCGGGCATTTGCCGGAACAGAATGGCCAGCACCAGGCCGGTACCCGCTGCGATGCTGAGGCCGGTGAGGAGGTCTGCCGCTACCGGGCCATACCATGGGATGTCGTGCCCGCCGGGGAGCCAGCTGGCGAGGGGCAGGTACCCGAACAGCGCGACCGCGGCCGCGAGGCTGAGCGCGATGGCCCGGTCCAGGCGGCCCACGGCCTACCGCCGCGGCCGTCGGGGCGGGAACAGGTTGAACCGCGCGATGTGCCAGAAGGCGGCGACTCCGTCCTTCCAGCCGATCTTCTTCCCTTCCTCGTAGGTGCGGCCGTTGTAGGCAATCGGCAGCTCCCAGATCCGCGCCTTGGCCTGCGCCAGCCGCGCGGTGACCTCGGGCTCGAATCCAAACCGGTCGCTGGTCAGGATGAGCGATTTCATCAGGGGAGCCCGCACCATCTTGTAGCAGGTCTCCATGTCGGTGAGGTTGAGGTCGGTGAACATGTTGGACATCAGGGTCAGGAGGCGGTTCCCCACCGAGTGCCAGAAGTAAAGCACCCGTCCTCCACCACCCAGGAACCGGGAGCCGAACACGGCGTCGGCCTTGCCCTGCATGATGGGCACCAGGAGGGTGGTGAACTCTTCGGGGTCGTACTCCAGGTCGGCGTCCTGCACCACGATCACGTCCCCCCCGGCATGCTGGATGCCCGAGCGGAGCGCGGCTCCCTTACCTCGATTGACCGGGTGATGGACCACCACCTCGATGGCGCCCGAGGCCTTGAGCTGATCGAGGATCTCGCCGCTCCCGTCCTTGGAGCAGTCGTTCACGGCGATGATCTCCATCGGCAGCGGAATTCCCCGAAGTCGCTCCACGATGGCGTGAATCGTGTTGCGCTCGTTGTAGACCGGGACGATAACCGACAGCTTCGGTATTTCCATCACCCCTCCGGAAGACTGGTCAGCGGGCCGCCGCCCGCGCGCCCTCGATATAGGAGTTGAGCAAGGAAAGGCGAAGATCGCCAGTGGTGCGGGTGGAATAGGGGCGCACCAGGTCGTACGCCGCCCGGGCGCCGTCCACCCGGCCGGCGGCGAGCAGCGCCCGCACCGCGCCGTCGAGCAGGTCGTCCGGGGGAACCCAAACCCGGCCCGCCCTCACCTCGCCGAGCAGGATGGCCGCCGGCCCGGCGGCGCTCGCCATATCGCGGCGGGCCAGCGATTCGCCGAATTCGACGGCGGCGCGCGCCGGGGCCGGCGCACCCGCCCGGAGGGCGTAGTCGCGCGCCCGGGAGAAAAACGCCGTGTCCGGCGGCGCGCTTCCGCCGTGCAATGCGCGACGGAGCGCCCAGAAGTCGGTGACCCAGCTCCGCCAGTTGGCTGGCGCGGCAAATCCCGCCATCTGCCGGACCCAGACCCGGTAGAGGTATCGCTCCGGTGCACCGGGCGCGTCGGTCCAGGCTGAATCGGTACCACTCCGCCGGACCTGGGCGGCCAGGAGCATGCCCTTGACCCGGGGCGCCGGGGTGAGCACGCTGGTCACCGCCGTGTCGAAACCGACGGGTCGCAAGGCCGGATCCGCGAAGTAATCCGCCACGCCATTCCCCAGGTTGGCCACCCCCACCGCCGATTGCTGCAGGAAGCGCGCCTCCTCGGCGCCCAGGTCGAGCACCGGATAGAAATCGGAGTTGGGGCGTACCCCCCGCGCCAGCAGCGGCGCCAGTCCGGCCCGGTCGAGCACCACCACGCGCTCCAGCGCCGCGTCGGTCATGGGGAAAAATCGGCAGAGGTCCCGGTCGATGAGTGGCAGCCGGGTCACCGACCAGTCGGGGCGGGCCAGCGGCGCCGTCGCCGCGGCCACCACCAGCAGATCGCCCCCGTTGATGAGGTAGACGCGGTAGTCGGGAAAGTTCTCGTGCAGCGCGGCGAGGACGTTCAGCACCAGGCCGTCGCTGAGCTCGTAGGTGTGGAGCCACTGACCGAATACCCCACCGGGAGCGAGGTACCCGCGAATCCGGGCGTAGAACTCGGTGGTGAAGAGCCCGCTGACCCCGCTGACCCAGGGATTGGAGGGCTCCGAGAGGATCAGATCGAACCGCGCGTTGGCCGCGGCGAAGAACGACTTGGCGTCGTCGATCACGATACGGGACCGGGGGTCGTCGAACACCCTCCGGTTGACCGGGTAGAACACCCGCGAGCCGGCCAGCATCGCCGGCTCGATCTCAATCGTGGTGAGCCGGTCGATGGTTGGGCTGCCGAGCAGAAAATGGGAGGACATCCCGGTCCCGTGCCCGATCACCGCGCCGCTTCGAGCACCGGGGGCGTGGGCCAGGAGCAGCAGCGCCAGCATCGCCTGGGTGCCGTCGTCGCCCGAGAAAACGTGACGGGGCGCCGCGGTGTCGCAGCGCTCGAACCAGGTGACGGTGAGGGAGCCGTCGGGCTTCCCGTTGGTGGAAAGGATTCGGGTGCCGCTGGCGCGGAAGCGGGTGGCGTGGACCGTCGCGGTGCGACCATCGGCGTGATACAGGATCTC
>JBGPVQ010000417.1:0-2828 GCA_041491785.1 Gemmatimonadota bacterium
CAGGTGGGCGTGCATTTCGACCAGCCCCGGGATCACGTACTTTCCGGTCGCGTCGATGATCTTGTCGCCGGTGGGACGCCTGAAATCCCTGCCGTAGCCCGCCAAATTGACCGCGTCCATCAGGACGATGTCGACGATCGTGTTTCCCTCGATCACGATGTCCACCGGCCCTTCGGGGGGCATCGCCCGGTTGGTGCCGGGGGTTCCCCGCCCCGAAACGATGGTGGCGTTCCGGATCACCAGCCGCTGGTACTTCTCACCCTTGACGGTGCCGAGCGGAAGCGGCGTAGGCCCGTTGTCGGGGACCGCAAACGATTCGGGCGCCTGGGACGAGAGCGCGGGCGCTCCCGAGCCGGAGATCGCGACCACCAGGGCGGTTGCGGCGGCGAGGCGGGGGGACATCAGTGGCCTCCGGAAGTGGTGAGATGCGCCGATGAATGGTTGCCATTCCCTAACCCGCCACGATCGCCAGCACCCGGAGCGGGCTCCCGCTTCCGTTCACGATCTTGAGCGGCGCCGCGATCACGATCGCCCCGGCGGCGGGGAGCTGATCGAGATTTCGGAGGCTCGCGAGCCCGAACTTCCCCGCTCCGTGCATCGTGGAATGGTTGGGAAATGGCGGATCGAAGGTCCCCGCCTGGCCGGCGTCGGTACCGACCGTCTCCACGCCCACTCCCAGCACGTCGCGGTCCCGGGCCAGCAGCTCCGACGCGCTGCGGTGGAATCCGGGGCTGTGGGGCCCGTCGGGCCCGACGTTGAGGAACGCCACCGGGTCGGTCCGCTTGCTCCAGCCGGTCCGGAGCAGGACCCAGGAGCGGGGCGGAATGCTTCCATGGGCCTTTTCCCACTCCACGATGTGCTCGGGCCGCAGCAGGAAGTCGGGATTCTTATCCACCTGCGCCGTCACGTCGATGACGCAGGCCGGGCCCACGAATCGCCGGGGCGGAATCGTGTCGCAGGCGTTGTCCGGCAGGTCCTTGCCGGTGATCCAGTGGACCGGCGCGTCGAAATGGGTACCGGTGTGCTCTCCCATGCGGATGGTGTTCCAGTACCACCCCGGGCCCTTCTCGTCGAACTTCGAGATCACCTCCAGCGTGACCCCCGGCGACGAGGCGAACATCGGCGGCAGCCCGATGACCGGAGTCGCCGGGCCGAGCGGCTGGGTCAGGTCCACGATGCGGAGCCGGCCGGCATCGAGCTCGGTGGCGAGCTGGGCAAGGAGCGACATCGGCTATCCCTTCGGCTTGATTTCGCGCAGATGGCGGGCGAACTGGTAGCGGTTCTCCAGCAGCGAGAGATCGGTCACGTATGCCGCGGGCCCGATCGCCTCGACCTTGGCCACCAGGGTGGTGAGATCGCGCGCCGCCCGGGCCGCGAGGAAGGCCGGGCGGAACTCCTCGAGGGTATGTACCGTACCGGTGCGCGGCACCCCCGCCCCCGCCGCAATCGCGGCCAGGTCGCTCCCGGTCGAGGTGGCCGTCGGAAACCCGCCCACCGAAAGCAGGCTCTCGTTGTCGAACACCACGTGCACCAGGTTTCTCGGCCGGTAGCGTGCCAGCGTGGTGAGCCCGCCCAGGTTCATGAGCAGGGAGCCGTCCCCGTCGAAGACCACCACCGTGAGCTCCGGCCGGGCAAGCGCGATGCCGAGGCCCATCGAGGAGGCCAGCCCCATCGCGTGCTGCAGGTAGAAGAAGTTGGGCCGGTGGCCCAGCGACTGGAGCTCGGCCGCCACCGCGCCCATGATCGTCACCACCGCGCATCCATCGAGGTCGGCGTACACCGCCTGGAGCGCGTCAAGCCGGCGCATCATTCCTCCCACATCAGATCGCGGCCCAGGAGCAGCGCCACCGGCCGGCTGGCCGAATAGGAAAGCGTCTGCGCCTTGGCGATCCGGCGCCCTACCTGCTCCGGCACATCCAGCCGGTCGAAGGGAATCCGCAGCGCTTCGAGCACCGGCACCGTCACCCCGCCCCATTCAGTTTGCCAGGGATCCTTCTCGCCGAAGGAGCCGCGGTCACTGATCAGCATGAGCAGCGGGATGCGGTAGAGCTGGGCGCAGGAGACGATCCCGTTGACGGCGGCGAGGAAGCCATGGTTCTGCATCAGCATCGCCGATTTGACCCCGGCCAGGTGGGCCCCCGCCGAAATGCCCACCCCCTCCTCCTCCTTGGCCATGCGGACCAGCGTCATGTCGGGGTCGTCTTCCGCCATCCGGATCAAGTGCACCAGCCAGGTTTCCGGGAGCGCCGAGACGATCCGGATACCGGCCTCCTTGAGGCCGCGGTAGACCAGCGTCGAGCTCGAAACGGAAACCGGCATGATGAACGATGCCGCCGCTATTTCCAGATCAACATCATCACGTTCCCGACCAGCGCCACGCTGATCGAGGCGATCGCGATGTTGCGGTGCCGGTTCCGGCCCGTGGCAACGGAGCCTACCGATCCCAATCGGTCGTCCCGCTTGGCGGAATTCGCTGAGATCGCCGTCGCAAGGAATCCGCCGTCCGACGCCAGCATCATGATCGTATGGACGATTCGCCGAGTGCGACCCGCCGGGTCCTTCCGGCCCTCCCAGAGATTCCAGGCCCCGGTTACCGTGTTCACGGCGAAGAGGCTGCCGATGCCGATGGCGAGAGGGGTGTGCAGGCTCTTCGAAAGACCCGATGGGCGCAGCCCGTCCTGCCGGGCGTTGTAGATCTTGCTGCCGCTCCAGTACTCCGCGGCGAAGAGGGGATACATCGTGAAACTAGCAATGCGGTGAATCTTGAGCCGGGTGGCGTACATCGGGCCGATCTCGATGGCCCGGGGCCGGCGGCGCACGGTATCCGC
>JBGPVQ010000418.1:0-2804 GCA_041491785.1 Gemmatimonadota bacterium
CCTCCTCGATGTCCACTCCCCCGGCGGCGCTCACCATGAACACCGGGCGCTGAGACTCCCGGTCCATGATGAGGCCCACGTAGCTCTCCGTCGCAATCTCCGCCGCGGGGACGACCAGCACCTTCTCGACGACCAGTCCCTTGATGGTCATGCCCAATATCTTCGTTGCGTGCAGACGGGCCTCGGCGGGATCCTTCGCGAGCTTCACGCCCCCGGCCTTGCCGCGCCCACCGGCGTGGACCTGCGCCTTGACCACGACCGGGCCGGCGAGCCGCCGAGCGATCACCTCGGCTTCATCGGGAGTCGACGCGACGTCTCCCTCCGGCATCGGAACACCCGCGGCACGAAGCAGGGTCCGGGCCTGGTACTCGTGCAGGTTCAATCCAACCTCATCTGGTTGATTCGGAAGTGACTATGACGAAACCGACCGCCGCGGAGTCCCTCGTCGCGGGGGTCGAGGCGGCCGGAGCGCGCACAAAGGTAGCGGTGGCGCTAACCGTCTGCAACTGTGGAACTTACAGTCACATATCACTTATCTCGGGGCGGCCCCAGGAGCTCGCGCAGATTGGCCAGCGCCTTACCGAGTTCCTCCAAATCGCCCCGCTTGAGGGCCGAATCGGCGTGTTGCATCCAGCGCCGGGCCTTCTCCAGCACCTCCGCCGCTGTGCCGCCCGCTCGCGGCGCCGTCTCACCCCGCAGGTTCATCCAGGCCTCAGCCGGCGTCCGGCCGGCCCCGTGCTTCGACCCCAGCGCGATACTCACCGACACCAACTGCGCCCGGCCGGAGGGGGACACGGCCCACTCGGGTTGGTATCCCATCGCTCCCTCCTGCGCGAGGAGAAAGCGCACCTGGCCCAGCTCGGGGCTCGCGCCGGTGGCCCGAATCGAATCGCGGAGGGCAACCAGGAAGGGAAAATCGCCCCAGTGGTGCTCGAGCAGGGCTCCGCTGCCGACGGCCCGGGCAGAATCCAGCTTGATGAGGTTCAATGAATCGCCGCCGGACGTCCGCCTGCCGAGGAGCAGCACGCGAATAATTCGGTTCGTGTCGATCGTGAACGCCGCCAGTCTCTCCCCGCCGCCGGGGATCGTCGAGGGAGGGCTCGGCGCCGCCGCAGCGCCGCTTCGCTCCAGACGGCCGACCCGCCACGCCGGGCCCTCCAGGGCACTCGCCTGGGCGAGCAGCAATTCCTCGGGGTAGGCGTCCTCGAGCCGCAGATCGGCTGGAATCGCCGCGGGGGCCTCGATCAGTGGAGCGGTGATCCGGGCCCAGGCCGCCGCAAGCGAATCCGCAGGATCGCGACGGAAGAGGCGAACGCCTCCGGTCGCGACATCCACGACGCCGACGAGGGTCGGGCGCACCATCGAGACCTCACCGCCGTCCCAGGTGACACGCGCGGAGGCCGGGAAAAACGGGGAGGTCAGCAGCCCGTCGCTCTGCCAGACGGTGCGCGAGCCGAGCAGCCGGAGCCGGGGCGCGCTCCACCGGGCGAACGATGCCACGGTGCGCAACCGGACCGCCGGATCGAGCCGCCAGCCGATCCGAGTCCCGGCCGGGGCCCTCAATGCCCCGGGCACCTGCATTGCCCACGCAACCACGAGGCGTTTTCCCCAGCCGTCCAGGGCCACGCCGTGCGCCATCGGCGCGAGATCGATAGCCCGCGCGCCGGGACGGATCGAGTGCGGGGACAGATCGCGATACCCGCGAACCTCGGGTGAGGGCGTGCTGTCCCCCTCGGTCCAATAGAGCGGTCCCCCTGAGGAAGAGACCCGATCGTCGCTCAGCGCCAGGATTTTCGGCGGCTGCCCGCGCGCCTCGCGCACCGCGAACCAGACCGGGCGCTCCAGGCCCCCGGCCCTGATCCACCCGCGGCTGAACCCCGAGATCGCGGCGGAGTCAGCCGCGGCTCCCTGCAGCACCGACTCGTCCCACAGAGAGAGCGGCAGTGACGCGGCGGGCGTGCGGATCGACGGCGGAGGGCCTTCGACTGCCCCCAGGGCGAATGCGACCGAATCGATACCCCGTGCCGATGCCTGCCAGCCGGGATCGGCGGTGGCGGCCTCGTTGTGCAGCGGCAGCAAGCGTCCGGCAAGGAGCGCCGCGAGGAACAGGAGCCACCCACCGAAGGCCGCGATTCCCCGCAACTTGAGCCACCAGAGGAAACTCAGCACTGCCGCCGCCGCGCCGAGACCGGCCTCGACCTCGGCGACCAGGGTGCGCAGCAGGAATTCCGAGGGAAGCAGCGGGCCCCGGAGTCCCGCCGCGAGGCGCAAGGGCTCGAGCGCCGCGCCCCAGCCCAGCGCGAGCGCGAGCACGGCCAGCAGGAGCGCCAGGTGGCCGCGCGCCCGGGGCGAAACCCAGAGCCGCCTATTGACTCGGCGTAGCGTGCCACCGGTCAGGTGGAGCAGCACCACGCCTGCCAGCCCGGCTCCGGCCAGCAGCGCGACCCGGGACTGGAGCTCCAGGAGGAGGGGAAAATCGCGGACGAAGACGGCCAGGTCGGCGCCCAGCAGGCGATCTGGCAGGCCGAGGCGCACGCCATCCAGGGTGAGGAGGAGGTGATCGAGCCATCCCCCACCCCCGGTCCCCAGGAGCGCACCCACGACAACGGCGAGGATGGTGAGCGACCAGCGGGGAATCTGAGCGGGCCAGACCCGGGCGTCCTCCCGCTCCGGCGGGGCGAGGTCGGGAAGCGCGACCCGCGCGGCGATGGTGAAGTTCGCGACGAACCAGCCGGTTGAAACGAGAAGTACCAGAAGGTCGAGGGCGAGCGCCAGCAGGGCCCGGCGCGCCCCGGCTACCGCCA
>JBGPVQ010000419.1:0-2781 GCA_041491785.1 Gemmatimonadota bacterium
AAACGCTTCCGCCGCCGACGCCGGGGCGCTCCTCCCGACTCCGCCGAGCGCCCACGCCTCCGCCGCCACCCACCACACCGGGCGCGCCATGCCCGGCGCGGCCTTGGCCTGGGAAATTCGCTGCACCCGGCGGTCCCGGTTGACATAGCACCCGTTCTCTTCCGCCATCGTGCTCACCGGGAGCACGAGCACCGCTGTCTTCATGCGGTCGTCGTCCACCGACTGGAGGACCACCACCGCGCCGGCACCAGCCAAGCGCGCCCGCTCGGACTCTTCCAGCGGCACGTCGAGGACCACGACCAGCCCGGCGCCCTCGACCCGGGCGAGGGCCTCACCCCAGGAGGCGGTGTAGCCGGCCAACCGGGCGCCGTCGAGATTCGGCACCCGCTCCTTCCGGAGCGCCAGGCCGGGAACGCCGGAGAGGGGCGCTTCCTGCCCCACGGGAACCTTGACCGCCGCCGTGACGTCGCGCCCCTCGACCAGGCGGCGGAGCCACCCGAGGGATTCGAGGGTGGCGCGGCCCGAGGCAAGCAGCACAACCCGTCCGGGGGCCCCCTTCACCAGGAGTGCCAGGCGCTCCAACGCCGCGTCCCAGTCGACGGGCACCGACTTGACGCCGTCACGGACCAAGGGTGCTTCGGCACGATCGCCGCGATTCATCCACCGGTAGTCGGCGCGGCCCACATCGCACATGAAATGGCGGTTCACTTCGAGGTTGGCGCGTGGCCGCAGCCGGACTACCTGATCGTCCCGGGTGTCGATCAGAATGTTGCAGCCCTGGGTGCAGCCGGGACAGACACTCGCGCTCTTGTCGAGATCCCAGGCGCGCGCCTTGTGCAGAAAATCCTTCGAAATGAGGGAGCCGACCGGACAGAGATCCACCACATTGCCCGCCCAGGGATGATCCAGCCGCTGGTCGGGGTCAATGCCGATGTAGGCGCGGTCTCCGCGCTCGGAGACGTTGAGCACCGGCGTCTCCGCGACGTCCTCCATGAAGCGAACGCAGCGGGTGCAGAGGATGCACCGGTTGGCCACGTAGAGCACATCCGGACCGAAATCCTCGACGGGATTGAAGCGCTTCGGGTAGTCGGAGTACCGGGTGGCGGCGCGGCCCTCCTGGAAGACGTAGTCCTGCAATTCGCACTCGCCCGCCTGATCGCAGATGGGGCAATCGAGCGGGTGGTTGATCAGCAGGAACTCGAGCACGCTCTCGCGGGCCTTCCGGGCCGGCTCGCTGTTGACCTTGACCACCTGGCCCTCGGCCACGGCGGTGACGCACGCCGGCATCAGCTTGGGCGCCTTCTCCACTTCAACCAGGCACATCCGGCAGACCGCCGGTGACGGCAGCGAGGGGTGGTAGCAGTAATGGGGGATCAGGACCCCCGCCTGTTTCGCCGCCTCGATGATGGTGGTGCCCTTGGGCACCGCCACCGACAGGCCTTCGATCGTGACGTTGACCAGATCCCGGCTCATACCGGAGCGAGAGCCGGCGCGCGGCTCCGGTTGAGATAGGCGTCGAACTCACTGCGGAACTTGTGGATGCCGCTCACGATCGGCGCGGCGCAGCTGTCCGAGAGGACGCAGATGGTCTTTCCCGTCATCTGTTCCGAGAGTTCGAGGAGGAGATCGAGGTCCTGAGGCTTTCCCTGCCCCCGGAGGATCCGCTCGAGGATCTTCGTGGTCCATGCCGTGCCTTCCCGGCATTGAGTGCATTGGGCGCAACTCTCGTGGGCGTAGAACTTGGCCAGGCGGTAGACCTCGTATACGATGTCGGTCGAGTCGTCCATGACGATGAAGCCGGCCGAGCCCAGCATCGAGCCCTTCTCGACGATGCCCTCGTAGTCGCAGAGGGCCGCTTCCGCCTCGTCCCGGTTCATGATCGGCACTGACGAGCCGCCGGGGATCACCGCCTTGAGGGTACGGCCCGGCCGCATTCCGCCGGCCATTTCGTAGATGAGGTCCTTCATCGGGAACCCCATCGTCACTTCGAAGTTGCCCGGCTTCATTACGTGCCCGCAGACCGAGAAGAGCTTGGTACCGGTGCTCTTCGGGCTCGAAAGGCAGAGGGCCTTGTACCACGCGGCGCCCCGGACCAGGATGTGCGGGACGGCGGCCAGCGTTTCGACGTTGTTGATCGTCGTGGGCATCCCGAACAGGCCGGCGGCGGCGGGAAACGGCGGTTTGATTCGGGGGTTTCCCCGCTTCCCCTCGAGCGAATTCATCAGCGCGGTCTCTTCGCCGCAGATATAGGCGCCGGCCCCCCGGTGCAGGATGATCTCGATCCGCTTCCCGGAGCCGAACACGTTTTCGCCGAGGGCGCCATTGGCATACGCCTCGGCCACGGCCTGCTCCATGACCCGGAGCGGCTCGGTGAATTCGCCGCGGATGTAGATGTAACAGATCTCGGCGCCGATGGCGTGGCAGGCCACCGCGCACCCTTCGATCAGGGCGTGCGGGGTCCACCGCATGATCTCGCGGTCCTTGAAGGTGCCCGGCTCCGATTCGTCGGCGTTGCAGCAGAGGTAGTGGGGCTTGCCATCGCCCTTGGGCATGAAGCTCCACTTGAGCCCGGTCGGGAACCCCGCCCCACCGCGGCCGCGCAGTCCCGAGGCCTTGAGCTCCTCGATGATTGCCTCGGGCGTCAGGGCGAGCGCTTTCTTGAGCCCTTCGTAGCCGCCGCGCTGGACCCATCCGGCGAACGAGCGGCCACCGGCGTCCCCGAAATGCTTCGAGAGAACCACCGTCTCCTTCGGATGGGGGGGGTGCGGATATCCCATTACC
>JBGPVQ010000420.1:0-2775 GCA_041491785.1 Gemmatimonadota bacterium
GATCAGCGTCGTCCTGGAAGGGTTTTCCTGGCTGAACCTGACGTTGAGCGCGGTGTTTCTCGCGTTGTTCGTCGTCAAGACGCTGATGGAGGAGAGCTTTCTGGGCCGCGATCCGGTTTACGCGCGGTACATGAACGAGGTGCGATTTCGGTGGATTCCCGGTCTCCTATGAAGTTCGATCTCGAGCTCACGGTGGAGGTACTGGGACGCTCGCCCTCCACTCTGCAGACGCTCCTTTCCGGGTTAGGGTCGGCCTGGATCCGGGGCACCGAAGGTCCGGACACGTTCAGCCCCTTCGATGTGGTCGGCCATCTGATCGACGGCGAAGAGACCGATTGGATTCCGCGAGCCCGGATCATCCTCGCCAGGAGACCAGACCTCCGGTTCGAACCGTACGATCGCTTTCGCCATCGGGCGCGAAACCTTGGCCGCTCTCTGGAGTCGTTGCTCACCGAGTTCGCCCAATTGCGCGCCGCGAACCTCGAGCTGCTCCGATCCTGGCGACTCACGACGGCACAGCTCGATCTGCCTGGGGAACATCCCAGCCTGGGTCCTGTGACGCTCGGACAGCTGTTGGCCGCGTGGGTGGTTCACGATTTGGGGCATCTCGCCCAGGTCGCGCGCGTCATGGCCAAGCAATATCGGACCGAGGTGGGGCCCTGGGTGCCGTCTCTCCCGGTTCTCACCGACCACGAAGTGCCGCGGTCGTAACCGGCCTCCACCACCCGGGTCGATCCGCCGACGGCATTCCTGAAGCCACCCTTCACGGAACGGCCGGGCCATCGGCTCCCCGCCTGCGTGGGCCGATTTTTGAACACCGCGGCCGGTCCCCCCGGCGACCGAGACAGCAAGCCGGGATTGGGCTATCTTCGGAGCCCCCCGGCATCGCGGGGTTTGAGATATCCCCGCGCCGAGCCCCGGCGGAGGGGAATCGGGGCCGGTCCGTTTGGCGACGCGTTCGGCTACGCCGCCACCCAGGTAAGGCACCAACCGTCTCCCACTACGACAGGAACCTCGAGCCATGACAATCTGGAAGGAACAGAGCTCCTCGAAGAAGGAGCCGACGCCGATCTCGCTGGATCCCTCCCCCAGGAAGGACGTGGAGCCGCGCACCGATTTTTCGCCCAGCTATGATCTGCCGCGTCGAGCGGCGGAGCGGGAGACGAAGGAATCGCTGATTGCTGCGGACCTGACCATCGAGGGCAAGATCGAAGGGTCGGGGCACGTCCGCATCGCCGGGCGCTTCAAAGGAGACGTGCACGTGCAGGGCAATCTTACGCTCGAGGCCGGTGCCAAGCTGACGGGTGGTGTGCGAGCGAGTACGGTCATCATCGGCGGTGAGCTGGAGGGCAACATCGACGGCGCCGCGCGGGTGGAGCTGCTCGAGTCGGGCGTGCTCAACGGAGACTTGAAGGCCGGCTCGCTCATCGTCGCGGCCGGATCGCGGATGCGCGGTCAGGTGGAATTCGGTTGGGAGGACAAGACCCCGCAGAAGTCGGGGGTGAGAATGGAGAGCGGCTCCGCCGCATGAGCACCACGCGTCAGGGGATTCCAGGAACGACGCGCATTTGTCCCCATTGCAGGGCGGCGATCCTCGAAAGCGCGAGCGTCTGTCCGGCGTGCCGGCACCATCTGCGGTTCGATCCCGGAATGGCGCCACGCGCCGTGCCAAGTTTCTCTGCTCTTCGGGTCGAGGGCACGATCCGCCATCCGGCGGTTGGTGAGCCGTGGGAGTATTCCGTGATGCTGTCGATCCGCAACGACCGGGGTGAGGAAATCGCCCGCCAGGTCGTCGGAGTCGGGGCGCTGCACCCGGCGGAGCGTCGAACCTTCACGCTCGCGGTGGAGGTGTTCACACCGGCCGATGCCAGGGCCGCCGCCAAGGACCCAGTCGGACGCTGATCGCGCCGCCGAGGATTTCTTGGTGACCACTTCCAGCGTTCCGGTGAGTGGAGCGGTATCTGGGACAGAAGTTCGGAGTGGCCCTCCCGGAGGTAGCGGCGGCACTGCGCGCTGGCCGAGGTGGGCTTTGCTCTCTACGAGCGGTTTCGCACTGAAATCCCGGCGGGCGGGAAGGGCCGATTGGACCGGGAGGGACTTCTGCTTCGGAGGTCTGGCGCTCGGCCGCTTCCGAGAATATTGTTGAGCACATGACCCTTCGCTCCGGCGTGTATATCGTCCCCACCAATCGGTGGTACATCGAGAGGACGGTCTGGCTGATCGCCGGGCTGGTCATCCTCGGGGGCACCGCCATGGCGGCGCTGGTCCGTCCGATCTGGGTGCTGTCGGTCATCGTCGTGGCGCTCGCCTCCATCAACGTGGCCCTGACCGGTTTCTGCGTCGTGGGAAACGTGCTCCGGCTGTTCGGCTTCACGGCCATGCTGGGGGTGAAAGGCCCGACGCCGGGCAATCTGTATTTTATGCAGACCGATCGGTGGTATCTCGAGCGCCGCATCTACCTGGCGGTCGGGATCAACCTCACCGTCGCGTCGGCCCTCGTGCTGGTGCACAGCATATGGTGGCTGCTGTTCCCCGGCTTCGTCGGCCTTGCGATGGTGTGGTTCGCCGCGACCGGGTTCTGCATCATGGCGAACGGGTTGTACTGGCTCGGGGCCGAGCCGCGCCTCGCGCCGGAACCTAGGCCCGCCTGCGGCATCGCCCCCGCCGCCAGTACCACGCGGCGGTCAGCGATCTGAGCCGTCGAGGCGGAGACACGACCGACGGGTAGAGAGGGCTGCTCTTGGAGCGGCCCTCTCCGTCTTTCTACTCCTCGCC
>JBGPVQ010000421.1:0-2772 GCA_041491785.1 Gemmatimonadota bacterium
CTGGACGACCACCATGGTGATGGGATCGTTGCCGTTGCCTGCCGGACGGCCCGGGGGGAAAACGTGGACTGGGTCAGATTGGATCCCGTCCGGTTCTACCTGCCGGCCTATATCGGACCCCGGGGCTGGGTGGCGCTTCGGCTCGACGCTGGCCCGGTCGATTGGGAGGAGGTGGCCGATCTGGTTCTCGACAGCTACCGGCTCGGGGCGCCGAAGCGGCTCGCCGTGCTGGCGGAGCCTCGACCGGCTTGACGCCGGCGTCCAGGCGGGCCTAGTTCCAGACCGGAGTGGCCGTGGCACCGCGGCCGTGGCCGTTTCGTACGGGAAGGCAGCCCACGCATGAGATGTCTACGAGGGACGCTCGGTACCGGGAGCCTGTTGGTGGGGGTGATCAGCCTCGGGGCGGCCCAGGGCAGTCCCTCGGACACCGCGCGCATACCGGCCACGACGAGCACGGTGACCAGCGAGCTGAAGCAGAGCGAGTCCAACAACGACCAGGTTGCTTACGTCGACAACCGATCCACCCAGAACATCGTCGTCACCAGCATCAAACTGAGCGATTGCGAAAACGTCAAGGTCGGCTGTCACATCATCTCGCTCAAGGTTCGGATCAAGGCGGGGGACAAGCGGATGATCTATCGCATCTCGCCCCGCAATCCCGACCAGCCCGTCTCGTTCCGGTTCTACTTCACCTGGCAGCCCGAGCAAGCGCCGTAGCCGCCCTCCCAATCCCTTGTCACCTGCCGGCGGGCGGTAGCGGCCCACCCAGGCGCCACATCCGAGGGCACGATGAGCGACATCAAAGTCATGGAGCGGCTCGCCGCCTTCAACACCGCGGTTCAGGCGATGCCGATCCCGGTGGGTGGAGAGACGGAGGCGATTTTCAAGCTGCAGGAGGTCAAGCGGGCGCTCGATGACGTGCGGCTGGGCCTCTGGGCGCGACTTCAGGGCGCTCACTCGAGAGACGCCCGTTCGTTCGAGGAGCGGTTCCGGGTGCGCCGCGCGATGGAACTCTGCCTCCGGCTGACGGGCGACCTGCGTTCCGGCTTGATGAATCCGGGCCATCAGGAGTATGACGATCTCTGGATCGCGGCGGTCGAGTTGGGACAAGCGATCCAAACCGCCAGGACCGATGCCAGCGAGTCGAACGCCGGGTAGCATTGATCGGAACCCCGCGGGAGGGGCGGCATGAGATACCTGTTCATCCTTACCCAGGACGAGGGCGCCTGGGAGCGCGGTCCGGCCGGCGAGGCCGAGCGGGTATATGAGGAGTATATGGCCCTGGAGCGCGAGCTCAGGGAGAGTGGGGCGCTCCTCGAATCGGTGCGCCTCCGTCCGAGTACGGAGGCCCGGACGCTGCGGAATCTTCCCGGCGGGAAGCGGGGCCACACCCCCGGTCCCTACGTGCAGTCAGCAGAAGCGTTCGGTGGCTTCTACATCCTCGAATGTGGGTCCCTCGACCAGGCGCTCCGGTGGGCGGAGCGAATGCCGAACTACGGCCACGGCTCGATCGAGGTGCGCCCGGTCTGGGATTGAGCCGGCTGGACCGCCTCCGCCTACGCCCTCCCCCGTTCTACGCTCCGCCGGACGAACAATGCGCTCGGTAGCCCCACCCCGAACATGTGAATCAGCACCCCGTTGAGCACGACTGGAGCCGGCGGATGGCCCCGCGTCGTGGCGGAGAGTGGCAGGACGACGAAATTCATGACCAAGTACACGACCACGCCGTAGGGAATCCCGCACAGCACCGGATGGCGGGTCAGCGCGCCGATTCTCCTGCTGACCGCGTAGTACGTGAGGACGATGCCGAAGGCGATGAAGAAATGCAGGAAGAGTCCGAGTAGCGCGGTGGCAAGCCCGCCGGCGAAGGCCGGGCGCCCGAGCAGTCCGCTGGCGATGGACTGGAGGATCCGGACGGGCTGGACTCCTCTCGAGCCGAAGTAAACCATCGCATCGAGAATGTCCAGCGATCCGACCACCAGCGCGCCGTAGAGAACCGCGCGGACCGGGCCCAACGGCTTCCTCGCGATCGACGGCGCATCGGTCGGCATCGCTCGTCTCCTGGTGGTCCGGGGTCGTGCGGCGGAGCCTCCCTGAAGAGCAAATCCGGTACCGGGGCTCCGGACGCGCAAGTCCGTGCCTCTCCGGGCCTTCGGCGGACGGGGAAAACGGCGACGTGTCGATCGGACGCGCCGGCGCGCAGAGTCGTGTGCCAACGACACCGGGGCACCGCGGGGTCATTCCTTGGTCGCGGTGTCGGCCAACTCGGCTCGGAACCGGGCGGACTTTTCCGGCTGTTTCAGCGAATCGTACGCGATGATGAGGTCCCTCCGGGCGGCCCGGAGGAAACTCACCGAGGGGCTGGCCTGCTTGGAGACGATCGCATAACCCGCCAGACTTTCAGCCGCCGCCTCGGCGAAACGGTTCTGACGCAGCAGCGCCCGGCCCAGCTTGATATGGGCGATCCCGGTGTTCAGGTGGTCGGCCGGCAGGACCTCGGCGTACAGTCTGAGCACCTCACGGTAGAGCTGCTCGGCGCGGAGGTACTGTTTGCGTTCGACGAACACGCTGGCGAGGTTCGAGAGCGCGATGCCGTTGAGATAGTGCTTCTCGCCGTAGGCCGTTTTGTAGATGTCCACCATGCGACGGAAGTAACCCTCGGCGGCGTCCAGGTTCCCTTGCGCGACGGCGGTGTTGCCCAGCTCGTTGACGGTCGAGGCCACGGTGGGGTGCATCGGTCCGAACACCCGCTCTCGAATGACGAGGGCTTTC
>JBGPVQ010000422.1:0-2754 GCA_041491785.1 Gemmatimonadota bacterium
GTCGGGTTTACCGAAAGCCGGGTGTGGTGCACCCGGGGAAGGGGGATGATCGCGAAGAGGCCGAGGGGTTCGCAAGCAAAAATGGCGGCGCCCAGCGCCGCCGGCAGCCCGTCGGGTTTCTCCACGACCTCGAGGACCCGGTGTAGGTCCCGTTCAATCACCTGCCGCGCCTCCCGGTCCAGGGCGGCGAGCCCCACCTCGGTCTCTTTGACCACGTTTTTCAGCTTGGTCAGCCACTTCCTGGTGGTTCGGTCCCCGACCTCGAGCCGCAGGTAGCAAGAGACTACGTGGTGCGGTCCGGGGCGGATCCTGGCCAGACCGCGGAGCACGGGTGAGAGCGCGGTGGAATGGATTGCTGGGGCCGCCTGCATCGGTTCCTCCCGGTGCGCACCGGGAGGAACCTGGCAGGTCGATTGTGAGGGATGGCTTAGGCCCGTGTGAAGCGGGCCACACGAGGGGCGCGGTTACGGCGCCTTGGTCCCCTCGGTCCGCAGGTGAACCACGGAGTCGGCCTTGGCCGTCGCGTAGTGGGCCACGGTGGTTCCGACCATCTTGCCATCCTTGAGCCGGATGACGCCCTGGGTCGAAACCTTGACTCCCTTGCGCAGGACGCTCTCATAGGGCCCGACGTCGGTCAGGATGCTGTCCCCCGACACCACGACGTGCAGCGCCATCGGCTTCCGCTTGGGCAGCGTGATCATCCAGCCGGTGTCGGCGGCTGTGGCTTTGAGGGAGTAGGTCACCAGCACGCTGTCGGTTCCCTCGGCCATGGTCTTGACCGTCCACGACCCCGCGACGTCGGCCATGTTAATCGGGGCCGGCGCGGGCGGGGGCGGCGGCGGCGCCGGCTCGGCCGCGGGCTTCTCGGTCTTCGCGCATCCCGCGAGAAGGGCCGCACTCACTACCATCGCAACGCGTCGCATCTGTTCCTCCCGTTCTGGTGGCGTACCTGAGGCGAGGACGGATCGGTCCTCCGAGGGTAACATACGGCTCGAACCCGAGCATGGCAAAGGCGGCTCAGTGGCCCCAGGTTCCCATCAGTTTCCGCTCGAAATACTCCGCGGTGGCCTGGTCCACTTTGATCCAGTTGGAATGCTTGAGCATGTGGTGGGTATCGTCGGGGATCACGATCTCTTCGTATTCGACGCCCTGCGCCGCGAGCCGCCGGGCCAGGTCTACGGTCTGGCTGAACCGGACGTTGCGGTCGTCGTCCCCATGCAGCAGCAGCACCGGTGACTTCCAGGTGGAAATAGCCGAGACCGGCGACGACTTCCACATGAGCTCGAGCGCCTCGGCCCGATCGGTGGCATCCTCGTAGCGGTCCCGATTGAGCAAGCGCTGTCCGCCATCCGCGGTCCAGTCGTGCACCCCGTGAATATCCACTCCCGCCGCGAAGAGATCGGAGTTCCGGGCCAGCGCGAGCGCGGTGAGGAATCCTCCGTAGGACCCGCCGTAGATGCCGATGCGCGTCCCTTCCACCTGCGGCTGGGATTTGAGCCACTCCGCCGCGGCCTTCACGTCCAGGTATTCCGAGGCCCCCTGCGGCCCCGCGTTGGCCGGCCGGTGGAATTCGAATCCATACCCGATGCCCAGCCGGTAGTTCACCGACAGCACCACGAATCCGCGGCTGGCGAGGTACTGGTTGAGGGCGTAAGCGTTCGAGTAGTAGTCGGAGTAGTGCCATCCCAGCAGCATTTGCCGGGGCGGGCCGCCGTGCACGAAAATCACCGCCGGCTTCTTGGCCGGACCACCGGCCTTCTCGAAGAGCTGGGCGTGGACTTCCATTCCGTCGCTGGACCGGTACACGACCTTTTTCGGGGTCACCAGCTGGGTCGTAGGGTAGTCCGCCGGAATCCGCTCGGCGCCGATGAGGATCGGGGCCCCGCCGGTGGCAGCAATCACCGTCGGGAGAGGCGGGCGCTGCGCCGTGGCTCCGAGGTAAGCTACCCCGCCGCTTCCCATCACTACCGGCGTCCACTCGAGTCCGCTGCCCGGAGTCAGCACCTGGGGCGCCGCGCGATCCACCGGAACCTTGACCACATGGCGGCGATCGATGTCGTCGGCGTCGCTCCCGGCGTTCCCCGCGAAGACCAGAAACTTCCCGTCCGGCGAGAGCTGGATGTGCTCCGCCATGTAGCCCCCGGGGGTGAGAAGGAGCGGAGCGCCGCCCGTCTCGGCAATGGAATAGAGGTGGGGCCACCCATCCATATATGACAGGAATACGATGCGCCCGGTCCCCCAGCGCAGATTGGTCCCGCCCTCGGTGCTGGGCGGCGAGCCCCGCAGCGTTTCCGGCGCCTTCCAGAGCTGCCGCGCTTCGCCGGTGGAGACATCGGCCGTCCAAATGGCCCAGGGCTGGTGTCGCGGCTGGAGGATGGGCGCCGGCGCGCCGCCGCCACCGGGGCGGCGGATGAACGCCAGCCTCGCTCCATCCGGGCTCCAGCGGGGTGAGCCGTCGCGCGAGGTCGAGGGCGCGATCCACTGGAGCGGGGTCGATTCGTTGGTGTAGACGCCGATGAATCCGTGATCGCCGCGGCTCGACGTAAAGGCCAATCGCGAGCCGTCGGGCGACCAGACGGCGTCGCCGATCGATCCATTGGCCGTGAACAGCCGCTTGGCCGGCGCGGATCCGTCGATCGGGACGCTGGAGATCTGGCCGTTGCTCACCAAGGCCACGACATCGCTCCGAGGTGAGATGACCGGATCGTCGCCCTCGGCGATGACCTTGGGAGCTCCGCCCGCGAACGGCGCCGA
>JBGPVQ010000423.1:0-2751 GCA_041491785.1 Gemmatimonadota bacterium
ACCCTCACGGAGGCGCTGCAGCGCGCCGCACGCCTCGACCCCAACTACGTGCGGGCGCTCGGACAGGTGGACAACGCCGCCTGGGCGCGCCGTTCGGCAATCGGCGCGCTGGTCCTTCCTTCGCTCACCGTCAGCACCGATTACACCGGCTATTCGATTCCCCAGTTCAACGTCGGCATCGGCGCCGCGGCCAAATCCAGCGCCACCGCCCGGATCGATGCGCGCTTCGAGCTGTTCACCGGATTCCGGAAGCTCGCCGACCTGACCCGCTCCAACGCCGACCTCGAAAGCGCCCGGGCCGGTGAGCTGCAGCAGCGGTTTCTCACCGCCCTCGGCACCGAGGCCGATTACTACTCCGTCCTGAGCAACCACGAGCTCCTGGACGTCGCGAGGGACCGGGTCCGCCGAGCCGGGGAGCAGCTGCTGGTGGCTCGCGCGCGGGTGGTGAGCGGCGCCGCCGTGCAGACCGATTCGCTCCAACTGCTCCTTGAGCTCAATCGCGCCCAGGTTTCCCTGCTCCAGGAGGAGGCCCGGCTTCGAGTGGCCCGGCTCCAGCTGGGGCGGCGGGTGGGAACCCCCGGCGCCGTGGATGCGGCGCCGCTCGACACCGCCCGCGCTCCCGATCTTCCGCTCACCCTCGTTGAAGCGATGAGCCAGGCGCTGGAGCAGGGGCCCGAATATCGGGTGGCTCGCGCCAATCAGACGTCGGCCGAGGCGGTGCTACGTGCCCGGCGCGGGGCCTACTTCCCCCAGGCCACCCTCAGCGCCAATACCACGGCCTTCGGCGACCACTTCTATCCCCGGGGCCTCAGCCGGAGCTCGATGACCATCGCGGTCAGCCTCCCGCTCTGGGACAACGTGCAGCGGGAGCTTACCCTGAGCCGGGCCCGCGCTGCCCGCGACATTGCCCGCTCGGTGCGCGAGGACCTCGAGCGCGCCGCGGAGGCCGACGTGACCGAGGCGTATACCGCGTATCAGACCGCCCGGGCCACCACCGATTACGCCGCCCAGGGGCTCATCGTTGCCCGGGAGAACTACCGGGTCCAGGAGGCGCGGTACCGCGCCGGAGCGAGCACCATTCTCGATCTCCTCGATGCCCAATCCGGCCTTACCGAAGCCCAGGCCGAGCTGGTGCAGGCGCGCTATGCCGCCCGGCTCGCGCTGGCGGGGCTCGAGGCCATCCTCGGCCGGCGTATCTTCAGCGACAAGGATCCCTCGTGAGAGGACTCACCTGCGCGGCGCTCGCCGCGCTCGCCGCCGCCTGTGGCGGGTCGTCGGCCGCTCCTCGGGGCGGGGCCGGAGGCCGCGGCCCGGCCGGACCCCTCCCGGTGGAAGTGGTGGCCGCCCGCACCGACACCGTCGTGGACGCGATCACCGCCACCGGGCAGATCGAGCCCATCCAGTCGATCCAGCTCCGCCCCGAAGTGGACGGCCGGCTGGTCGACATCCTGGTTCGCGAGGGCGCGGAGGTGGCCCAGGGAACCCCGCTGTTCAAAGTGGACGACGGCGAGCTCAAGGCCCAGGTGGCCCGCGCCCAGGCGGATCGTGATCTCGCCCAGCAGGCGCTGGCCCGGACCAAGCAATTGCTGACCGAGAAGGCGGCCGCCCCCGCGGATGTCGAGCGGGCCGAAGGGCAAATGCGGAGCACCCAGGCCGGCCTCGACCTGCTGCAGCTCCGGCTCGACCGGACCGTGGTACGCGCCCCCTTCACCGGCGTCACGGGGCAGCGGATGGCGAGCCTCGGCGACTACGTTAACAACACCACCCGGCTCATCACCCTGCAGACCGTGAACCCCCAGCGGGCCGCGTTCCAGGTGCCGGAGCGCTACGCCGACCAGCTCAAGGTGGGGCAGAAGGTCCTCTTCCGGGTCGCGGCGCTTCCCGGACGCGACTTCTTCGGCACCGTGGACTTCGTGGACCCGCTGGTACAGCTGCCGGGACGCACCATCACGGTGAAGGCGCTGGTGGCCAACCCGAAGCGGTCGCTCCAGGCCGGCATGTTCATCGAGGCCCGGCTGGAGACCGCGGTCCGCCCCGCCGCGACGGTCATTCCGGAGGACGCCGTCAGCCCGTTCGCCGGCTCGATGTATGTCTGGGTGATCTCGGCCGGGAAGGCCCAGCGCCGCCAGGTAGTCCTCGGCGTGCGCACGGTGGGGTACGTGGAGGTGCGGCAGGGGGTCGAGCCGGGCGATCAGGTCGTGGTCGGGGGCGCGGAGCGGCTGTCCCCCGGGGCCGAGGTCAAGGTGACCGTCATCGACCGGACCCCGCGGGCTGCCGGCGGAGACCGCCCCAAGGGGTCGTGATTATAGGATAAATATTTCGTGAGTTACCGTAAAAATATGTGGATTAGTGCTTAATAGTTGATTCTATATCATAGCCGCGCTAGATTCTTCCGTCCCCGACACCCCCCACCCCGAGGCAGCGCGGAGCCCGCCGATGAGCAGCGAACTCAGAGACTTCCTGGAAATCCCCTACGACCGGCTCGAGGAAATGAACCTCGAGGCCAAGGGCGAGCGTCTCGTCCGCACCGCGCCCGAGAAAATCCGCGACAAGCGGATGAAGTACCTCGTCGACGAGAAACGGATTAAGGCGGTGACGGTCTGCTTTGCTGACCTCGAGGGCCGCCTGCACATGCTGGATTACGACAAGAAGTTCCTGCTCAAGTCGGCCGACAATCTCACCTTCGACGGCTCCTCGATCCGGGGCTTTTCCCAGCAGGCCGAATCCGACCTCCGCCTGGCCGTCGACTGG
>JBGPVQ010000424.1:0-2750 GCA_041491785.1 Gemmatimonadota bacterium
GGTGGCGGGCGGCACCGCGCGCAGCACCTACTACGCTTTCGTGGACTACCGCGGCGAGGCCGGCTGGCGGCCGAATTCGGATTTCCGCCAGGTGACCGGGTACGGCAGCGCGACCGTTCATCCCTCGGCCCGGCTGACGCTGGGGTTTGACTACACCCTGTTCCGGAATCGCATTCATATGCCGGGCGGGCTGTCGGACGCCGAGTTCGTCCAGAACCCGCGACAGTCATTCCGGGCGCGCAACTGGCTGGCGAGTCCCTGGAACATCTTCGCGATGCGCCTGCAGTACCGGTTTTCGCCAATCGCGAGCTGGGAGACGGTGCTCTCCTATTTGGCCGGAGACCGTCACCTGGTCTGGCGAAACGAGGAGGGCGGCCCCCAGGCCCCCGATACGATCGACCCGGCAACGGGGGCGCTGGTCCCGCGCGAGGTCGAACGAGAAGTCTTTCACAACGGGACCCTCGAGTCCCGCCTCCGATTCGAGCACTCCTGGCTGGGCCGCCCGGGGACGACAGCGGTCGGGATCCGGCTCGGGATGAATCACATGCAGCGCTTCGAGGGCGGCCCTGGATCGACCGGATCCGGCTTCGATATGAACCTGTACGGCGGAACCTGGGAGCGGGCGCTCCGCCTGGAGACGACGAACGCCGCGGCGTTCGTCGAGAACCTGGTCCACGCGAGCGACCGCTTCTCGATTACGCCCGGGGTGCGCCTCGAGTATGTCCGCTCCCAAGCGGCAGGCTACACCGACGTGACCTCGAGCTTCGCGCCCCGGTCGCTGGCCTATCCGTTGTTCGGCCTCGGCGCCGAATATGTCACCAGCTCCTCCACGGCACTGTATGCCAACGTCTCGCAGGCCTATCGGCCGGTGCTCTACGCCGCACTGACCCCATTCGGCAACATTGCCCGGGTCGACTCCTCGCTCCATTCGGCGCGCGGGTACAACGCCGAGTTCGGCTGGCGGGGTACAATCGGAGATGTGGTGAAGGTCGATCTGAGTGCGTTCTACCTGCACTACGGTGATCGAGTCGGAGTCCGCACGGTGGACAACGGCGCCGGCGGCACGATTATCGAGACCGGCAACATCGGCAACAGCAGGCACCGGGGGCTGGAGGCCTACCTCGAGTTCGATCCGCCCGGTACGAGCGGCATCGATCTGTTCACCTCGTTCGCCTATGTCGACGCGCGCTACACCTCGGGGGTATTCCGGGGGAATCGGGTCGAGCAGGCACCCCGGGTGGTGGACCGGAGCGGGATCACCTACGCCGGCGGTCGCGTTGCGACCACGGTACAGGTCAGCTATTCCTCGACTTCCTACGGAGACGCCAACAACAGTGTGACGCCGACGGATGACGCTGCGGCCGGCTTCGTTCCGGCGTACACGGTGCTGGATTGGTCCGGGCAGTTCCGGCTGGGCCGGCGGGCCAATCTCTCCCTCGGGATCAACAACCTCGCGGATCGGAAGTATTTCACCAAGCGCACCGACGAGTATCCCGGCCCGGGTATCTTGCCCGGGATCGGGCGGAGCCTCTACGTCACGATTGGATCAAGATTCTAGAAGCGGCCATCCCTCGAGGCGGCTTCACGCCACGGGGTTCTTCTGCGGTATGGTAACGAAGTCCTGCCGCCCCCCCCGGCCCCGGCCGCCTGCACCAACAAACGAGGGCGGCCTCTCGGCCGCCCTCGCTCGTTCCGGAACGCGTCACCCGAGGCGCTACTCGTCCCGGCTCTTCTCCATCTTTCCCATCACCGTGGTCCGGGCCTTGTTCCGCATGATCTCGAACTTGAAGGTGTCACCGGGCTCGTAGCTCCGGAGGATCCGGAGCAGGCCCCCCGGCCCGGCCGCCTTCCGCCCATCAATCGTCAGGATCACGTCGCCGCCCTTCAAGCCCAGGGTCGATTCCCTGGGAACGTTGATCACCAGCACCCCCTCCGCGGTCCCGAAGTACTGGCCGAGGTCGGGGTTGAGCGGCGCCAGCTCGAGGTCGGCCAGGGGGCCGCCGCCGAAGGCGTAGGCGAAGCCCGAGGCGCCGGGGCCGAACTCGATGGCACCACCCCCGGAAGGAATCTTCTCGAACTGCATCCGGGGGAGGCTGAACTCCGCGCCACCAGGCATGTCGCCGAATCCATCGACCATGAACATCGGCTCGTCGCCGGTCACCAGCTTGGTCGACTGCTTCGCGGCGCCGCGGCGGTACTCCACCGTGACGGTGTCGTTCGGCCTGAGCTGCGAGGCGTACTCCACCAGCCGGACACCGGGAGGCGAATCCTCCTCGCCGATTTTCGTGTTGTCGGGCGTGACCAGCACCTTGCCGTTGATCCGGGTGATGATATCGCCGCTCCGGATGCCGGCCTTGGCGGCGGGGCCTCCGGGCGTCACCGATGCAATGGTGGCGCCGATCGAGTCGGCGGCGCTGGTATGCATGTCCACGGTCACCCCCAGCCGGGCTCGGCGCTGGGTGATGGCGCGAATCCGGTCCCGGATCACCTGGGGTCCGTCTTCGTTGATGTAGATCCTGGCCCGGGGGAAGGGTTGCCGCTCCTGGGCCGGGAGAGCCGCCGGCCACGCCGCAGCGGCGGCGAGCGTGGTGAGCACGATGGTACGAACCGACATTGGTATCACTCCTCGGGGGTCAGAACCCCACAGCACTCGCATGCGTCACGTGCACGTCGACGAGCGCGTCCAACAGACCGACCCGCTCGCGCCAGAGCCGGAGCGCCGACTGCTGGCGCACCCTCTGGTCCATCAA